>CAZCAK010000067.1:0-7977 GCA_964496605.1 uncultured Acidiferrobacteraceae bacterium
CCTTTTTAATTCGCAAGAAAGCCTGAGAGGTGTCCAATGGCGGCCGAGAAAAAACTCGCAATTATCGCCACAAAGGGCACCTTAGACTGGGCATATCCGCCGTTTATTTTGGCCTCAACTGCGGCGGCGCTCGGTTATCAGGTACAGATCTTCTTCACATTTTACGGTCTACAGTTACTCCGCAAGAATTTAGATCTCAAGATCAGTTCGCTGGGTAATCCGGGTATGCCCATGAAAATGGGCCCTATCACCGTCCCCATGCCAGTTTTATTGCAGGCCCTGCCGGGTATGCAGAGCATGATGACGATGATGATGAAACAAAAAATGAAATCGAAAGGCGTGGCGAGCATCGAGGACCTACGCAGTTTATGCCAGGAAGCCGATGTGAAGATGATCGGGTGCCAGATGACGGTAGATCTATTCGAATTCACACCCGACGATTTTATTTCGGGTATCGAGTTCGGCGGTGCGGCCACATTCTTTGAATTCGCCGGCGAATCCGATGTCTGTCTCTATATTTAAGGGTTGATTAGTCTAGAATATTAGTAATTGATTATTAGTTGTTAAACGGGTGCAGGGCTTGCGCCGCCGCAACGCGGCGCAAGAGGAGAGTTGAATGGCGACATACGCTGAAATGCAGGAAATCTATGACGATATTCGCCGGGATTTCCGCTACGACCACGAGTTGAATGGCTGTCTCAACTGCGGCATCTGCACAGCGACGTGCCCGGCTGCACACTTCTATGACTTCAGTCCGCGCGAGATTGTGCAACTCCTATGGACTGAAAACGTCGAACAAGTTTATGACGCGATGCAGGAAAAGATTTGGGCCTGCGCCCAATGTATGACCTGCGCCGCGCGTTGTCCGTTCAAGAACTCGCCAGGCGGTCTCATCGCTATTATGCGCGAGGTGTCGATCAAACACGGGATGCAATCGGCGAAAGATGTATTACGTCCGTTCGGTCGCGTGATGTTGAAACTCATCACCACCGGCAATCAGTTATCGCCGGATATGATTCAGCCGGACCATTTCCCCGACTGGGGTCCGAATATCCAGAAGGTCGAGGGCGATCTTAAGCTGTTACGCAAGGCGATTCCGGTACGTACCTTGCAAACCACCGACACCGCTTGGGAAGTGTCGCTCAAAACTTCGGTCGAGATGTATACGATTTGGGAAATGACCGGCGTATTAGATTCGTTAGAGATCGTTGATGAAAATCTGTTCGACGTGATCGAAGACTTCATCGATGAGAAACGTGAGGACTACGAGGACTGGTTGGAAGAGCAGGAAGACAAGTGATCCGCGGTGCAAGTTTTAGGAGAGTACGATGACCAAACCGACTGATTTTACCCCCGGCAATCACAACACCTCGGCGCAGGGCGCCGGTGCCGGTACCATGAAACCCGGCTTCCATAACACCGACGGCCAAGGCGTGGCCGGCCACGGCTCCTTCTTTCAGCAGAGCAATTTATCCGCCGCCGACGCTGCCAAGGCGACTGAGTGGGTGCGCAAGCATGTCGATAAGCGCACGGTCGATCTCGGCGAACGCATGGACGATATTCGCGAGCATATGTGGGAGCTCGAGAAGGACGGACAAATCATCGTGCATCGCGTCACCGATGAAATGAAACCGGTGACGGTCAAAACCTTATTCGGTTGGGACAAGAAGATTCCCACCATTGGTTTGTGGCATCACAAATCCTGCGGCCAATGCGGCAATATCCCCGGTTATCCGACTTCGCTTTTGTGGTTCATGAACAAGTTCGGCTTCGTGCCGGGCAAAGATTATCTCGACGAAACCGATCAAACCTCCTGCACCGCCTGGAATTATCACGGCTCCGGTATCGGCAACGTCGAATCGCTGGCGGCGGTATTCCTGCGCAATTTCCATCAGGCTTACGTGTCCAGCAAACAGCATGGTTTGGAGCTAGGTCATTTCTATCCTCTAGTACACTGCGGCACCTCGTTCGGCAATTACAAAGAAATTCGCAAGTATTTGGTCGAGTCGTCGGAGTTACGCGAGAAGGTCACGAAGATTCTCGGCAAGCTCGGTCGCTTAGTCGACGGCAAGTTGGTTATTCCGGAAGAGATCGTGCATTACTCGGAGTGGGTGCACGTCATGCGTCACCGCATCGCCTCCGAGTTGCAAACTATCGACATCTCGAATATCCGCACGACCATGCATGTGGCCTGCCATTACTACAAAATGATCCACGAAGACGCGGTGTACGAGCCTGACGTATTGGGCGGCAACCGTACGGCGATCGGTACCGCCTTGGCGCAAGCGCTCGGTGCGCAGGTGATCGATTACTCGACTTGGTATGACTGCTGCGGCTTCGGATTCCGTCACATCATTTCCGAACGCGAGTTCACGCGTTCCTTCACGATGGATCGCAAGATCAAGGTTGCGAAACAAGAAGCCAAGGCCGACGTCATGCTCGGTAACGATACCGGCTGTATCACCACCATGGATAAGAATCAGTGGATCGGTAAGGCCCACGGACAGAATTTCCAAGTACCGATCATGGCCGACGTGCAATTCGCCGCGCTCGCTTGTGGCGCCGATCCGTTCAAGATCGTGCAATTACAGTGGCACGCAAGCCCGTGCGAAGAGCTGGTCGAGAAGATGGGCATCGACTGGAACAAGTCGAAGGCTGAATTCGAGCAGTATCTGAAGCAAGTCGAAAAGGGCAATATCGAATACCTTTACAATCCCGAGCTCGCGCTCGGAGGCAAGGCTTAATAATGCAGAACACCGTATTAGTTGTCGGCGGCGGCCCCGCCGGTTTAGCTGCGGCGGCCGGTGTTGCCGGTGCCGGGATGAACGCGGTCATCGTCGAGAAGGAAACGCGCTTAGGCGGTGCACCGATTCTATCCGGTTACGCCAAGCTGGTACCCTCGGGTGAATGGGCTAAAGATGCCATGGGTCGTATGATCAAGCGCGTTGAAGATGCCAAGAACGTCACGATTCATACCGGCACAAAGGTTACGAAGGTTGTCGGCGAGGTCGGTAATTTTTCCGCAACACTATCCAACGGTACGACACTCAATTGCGGTTCGATTATTTTGGCGACCGGCTTTACCCATTTCGATTCGATTAATAAACCGGAATGGGGCTTCGGCACCTACGAAGACGTCGTGACCACGACTCAGGTCGAGCAAATGGTTGCGGCGGGTAAAATTGTGTGTCCCTCGGACGGCCGCGTGCCGGAGCGTGTGGCAATTCTGCTATGTGTCGGTTCGCGCGATCGTCAGATTGGCCGCGAATGGTGCTCGAAGATTTGCTGCACCGTGTCGACCAATCTCGCGATGGAAATTAAAGAGCTGTCGCCGCAGACCGATGTGTTCATTTATTACATGGACATTCGCACCTTCGGTTTGTACGAAGACAAGTTTTATTGGAAATCGCAGGAAGAATTCAAAACCAAGTTCGTCAAGGCGCGTATCGCCGAAGTTACGAAGTCGCCCGACGGTCGCCTGCTCGTGAAGGGCGAGGACACCTTGGTGAAGCGCCCGATCGTGATCCCGATGGATTTGGTGGTGCATGCCATCGGCATGGACCCGAACGAAGAGAACCCGGAAATTTCCAAGGTGTTCGGCATCGGTTTAGAGAAGCACGGCTTTATCGACCGCGCGGAACACTATACCAATACCTGCGGCACCACGCGCCGCGGCATTTATGCGGTTGGCGCCGCACTCGGTCCGGAGACGATCGACGACGCCATCTCGCAAGGGTCGGCCGCGGCGATGCGCGCAGTGGCGGACCTCCATGCTCTGGTTCAAAAAACAGCCTAATCCAGCGCAGGCGGTCGCCGGTGGCGACGTCGTCGAGGCGGCGCCGCTTGCGGTCGAGTTGGATCAGCGGATTTTCGCGCAGAAGTTCGCCGTATTGCTCGAGACTATCGGCAGCACCGGCGGCATCGATCCGTTTCTCGAGGCGCTTAGCAATAAGACGCGCCTGTTTCAGAGTCTGCTCAACCGGAACGAGCTGGAGCAACTCAATCTGGAGAAAATTGAGCTGCTGCTCGAGACCATGATGACGGTGCGCAAGCGCCTCTGGCCGGCCCTGATCCAGCTTGGCGAAGCGGCGACGGTGGCGGCGATTAAAGAATTATTGTTCGGCAAAGATACGCTCGAGCAGCGCTTGGCGGATTTTGTGGCACGGGTGCCGGAAGATCCGCAAGCCGACAAGAAGACGAATAAAAAATTAAAGCGCGCGGCGTACGATTTTGCTGCCGAGATGCTGCACTTCCGCGCACCGGAGCAGTATCCGTTGATGACGCGCTGGGTGTGGGATGCGGCTACCTTAAGCGGCGCGCTACGCGAACTCATGAAGGGCGGCGATACGCTGAATCACATTCCCATCGGCGCGAGCCCAGGCGTGTATGAGGCCGGACGCGTTTGGGTAGCGGAGCAATTGGCGGCGCAGGGCGTGTACCGCGAGCCGCATTATGTCGCGGATGTGTTTCTGGCGCATGCCTACGCAGACTATATGCGCGCCATGTCGAACGGCATGGGCCTAATGAACGCGGATTTCGGCGGCAAGGCCGATCCGATGGAAGTGGTGAAGAAATTACTCGGTATCGATAGCGCGCGGCGCAAAGATTCGCGAGTGAAGAAGGCGACTCTGCATTAGCTGTTTAGGAGCGACGTAATGGCAATCCATGAAAAGACTTTGATCGACCCGGATCGTTTAAAGACGCACGAGAATCTCGTGGTCGACGGCGTCGATGTATCCGGTCATTGGAACACAATGATCCTGCCGCGTTATCTCACCGATTACGACGACGATTTCTACAAAAAGATCCAGACCTATCCCGGCGGCGAGAACGTGCATCGTTGTTGGCAATGCGGCTCCTGCACCAATTCCTGCACGGTCTACGCACAGAACACCGATTTCAATCCGCGCTATTGGATTTACTTAACCAATCTTGGATTGAAGAACGAGATCGTTAAAGATAAAGACATCATCTGGACCTGCGTCTCGTGCAATAAATGTACGAACATCTGTCCGAAAGACGTGCGCCCGGAAGGCGTGATGAAGGCGCTGGCGCATTGGATGGAAGACGAGGGCATCACCGGCAAGACGCGCTCGTCGATTTTCGACGAGGAATTTACCGAACAGGTTTTGAACACCGGCCGGCTCGAAGATACGCGGCTCCTAATCAGCTTCTTAAAGAAAAGCGGTCAGCCCCTGGTGCAGGATTGGTTGATCGAGTTCATGAAGCGTCTCATCAAACATTTACCGGTGAAGTTCATGATGCATATGGGCCTGCACCTGGTGTTCCGCCCGCGCACGAAGTCGTGGAATCGTACCGGCGAAGTGCTGCGTCAATACGTGCGCGAACGCAAAGAACACGCCCACGGCTACAAGTTAGAGAAGGAGGCCGTCCATGGCTAACAAAGTCGCTTATTATCCCGGCTGCGCACTAGAGGGCTCGGGTGGGCCTTACGATAGGTCGACGCGCGTGTTGGTCGATAAACTCGGCCTCGAAATGGAATACATGGCGGATTACAACTGCTGCGGCGCGATGGAAGTAAAGAATATCCACCCGATGCTGCAGACTTATATGTCGGCACGCAATATGGCGATCGCCGCCGAGCAAATGGGCGCCGACACGGTCATGGCGCCCTGCAACGGCTGCTATCACAATTTAAAAAAGGCCGAATACGAAACCGCGACCTCGGAAGAGGTTATGCGCGAAGTGCAAGATCTCGCGAAGAAGGCCGACGACCCGGTGTACAAGGGCGATGTGCGCACGGTGCACTTGCTGGAATGGCTGATGGAAGAGCTGGGCCCGGAAGGCATTAAGCAAAAAATGAATAAGAGCCTAAACGGCATCAAGATCGCGAATTACTACGGCTGCATGTATACGCGTCCGCGCCAAATTTTTCCGGAGAAGGATCAAGGCCCCGGTTCCGAGTCGAGCTATAAGCCGCATTTTATGGACGACTTGTTGGCTGCGGCCGGCGCGGTGAACGTCGATTTCCCGCTAAAGACGGCTTGCTGCGGCGGCGCGCACACCTTGTCCGATTCCGACACCTCGACGCAGTTGGTGTTAAATCTGCTGCAGGCGGCGGAAGAATCCGGCGCCGATGTGATCGCGACCGAATGCCCCACCTGTCATTCCGGTTTGGAGATGCATCAAGTGCGCGCCGAAAAAGAATTCGGCATCAAGACCAAGGTAAAAGTGATTTACTTCACGCAATTGCTCGGTCTCGCCATGGGCGCGACACCGCGCAAGCTCGGCATCCACGAAAATGTTAGCGACTCCATGGAGTTTCTCAAACAAAAAGGCCTGGCCTAAGCTTTGTGTCCTCAAGACCCGCGGTTACACTACCGCGGGTTTTGTGTTTTAAGGGGTGGCATTGATGATCGCGGCGGCAATGTCGGTGCATCGCAATGGAATTTAACGGCTGCGAATTCCGGCCGGAGCTGTATTACGACAAGGATTTCCAGATCTGGGTGCGCCGTGAAGAAGACGGCAGTCTGACGGTCGGCATGACCGACATCTCGCAAACCATCGCCGGCAAGATTCTCCATGCACGCGTGCGGCGTCCCGGGACGCGGCGGCCACCAGGCAAGCCGGTCGCAACCATCGAAAGCGGTAAGTGGGCGGGGCCGATTCCAAATTTTTTCGATTGTGTTATTGAAGAAGGCAATACCGCGGTGCTGGAAGACCCGGCTCTGCTGAACATCGAACCGTACGAGGCCTGGGTCGCGCGGGTGAAACCGGTGGACGGGCCGGAGCGGGCCTTGGCCATCTTGTTGACCGGCGACGCGGCGGCGCAAGGCTATGCCGAACGATGCCGTAAAGACGATATTCACTGTAAACGTGGGGCGCGCTGATGGGTGACGACGCTTATATCGATCACGAAGCGAAGACCGTCCTAATCATCATGACCAGCGGACCGAGCACACCGCATCGCTGCGCCACGCCATTTTTCCTGGGTGCCTTATTGGCGTCCATGGACGCCGAGGTCAAAATCTTTTTTACCATGGAAGGCGTGAATCTTATGAAAAAAAATGTCGCCGAGAATTTACGTGCGATGGAGGGCGGCAAGCGCGTGATCGAGTTCATTCGCGACGCCAAAGCCGCCGGCGTGAAATTACATGTCTGCTTACCGGCATTGCCCGGCTATCAAATCAACGAGAAGCTCGATCTCATCCCCGAGGTCGACGAGCGTAGCAGCGGCGGCGCACTTGCCGATCTGATTTTAAGCTGCGACAAGGTTTTATTTTTCTGATGCCGCCGTCCCGCCACCGGCGCAGGATTGATTCGGCGTGCGTTTTGGCGAAAATACATCGGTTTCACCCTTCGGTTTTACAACTTTAAGCACACCTAACTGGAGAATGCACAATGGGCGCGGTACGCGGATGTAACATCCCGGAAGATCTAAGTTATAACGTCGAAAACAATGTCTGGGCGCGCAAAGAAGCCGACGGCAATATCACGGTGGGTTTGACTGCGTATGCGTGCTCGCTCGCCGGCGAAATCGTCGCCTATACGCCGAAAAAGGCCGGTAAGGAAATCGCACAAGATAAATCCTGCGCCACGGTCGAATCGGGTAAATGGGTTGGACCGGTGAAGGCACCAGTCAGTGGCGAAGTCATTGCCGTGAACGAGGCTGTCGCCGGCAAGCCGGGACTTATTAATAAGGATCCTTACGGCCAAGGCTGGGTCATTAAGCTCAAGCCGACCAACTGGGGCGGCGAATCCGGCAACCTCAAGACCGGTGCCGATGCGATCAAGGCCTTCGAGGCGAAGATGCAGGCCGAAGGCTTTAAGGGCTGCTGATTCCACACGATGAGCGAATGGCTTGAGGTGGTCGGGCGGGTCGAGGCGATCGAGGATCTGACACTCGACGCGGAGCTGGTTTCGGCATTGCAGGCGCGACGTCGTATGCTCGCACGCGCACCCGAAATTAATTTCTATACGCCCACCTTCAAAAGCTTCAGTAGTTCCGAGCTCAGT
>CAZCAK010000068.1:0-7972 GCA_964496605.1 uncultured Acidiferrobacteraceae bacterium
GATTGAGCTTCTGGCTGGTGATGTCGTGGAACTGCAGCGAGATCACGACGTTCTGGACGTCTTGTGCCAACTCTTTACTGATCGCGCTGATGCGACCGCCGGTCTCGGCGACTTGGCGGTTTTTGTCTACAAGCGCGCCGGTTAACTGACCGACCTCAAGCTTAATCTTCAGGGCGTGGTCCATATCGGCCGCCGATAAGATGCGCATATTGCCGTAGGTAGTATTCAGGCCGGTCTTCACCGCCTTCATATGCTCGCGGATGCGTTTGCTAAATTCATGCGAGCGCTGACTGAGTTTGCGAATTTCTTGTGCCACCACCGAGAAGCCGCGGCCGTGTTCGCCGGCGCGGGCCGCTTCAATGTCCGCATTCAAGGCGAGCAAGCTGGTTTGATCGGCGAGGCGTTCGACGTCGAGCAAGAAACCGTCGATTGCTTGGGTCCGCGCCTGCACATCGTCCAAGTCGCCGACCATGCGCACCGACAACTCGGCCACGCGCACCACTTCGTCGGCCATGCGATTCAGCATCTCATCGGAGGTACGAATGAAATCTTGCAACGAATGCGGCTTATCGTCGGACGTCGCGCCCTGCGTACCTTGCAACAATTCCATGGCGTGATTCGCTTGAATCGCCGCCTTGTGAATAATCGCCTGAAAACTATTGCTGATGATATTGGTCGCTTGTTCGGTTTGTTCGATCACCGACTGAATTTGCTTGCGCAGCAGCAAGGCCGCCTGACTATAGCCCTGTGCAACGTCGACCCAACGGCGCAGGATCTCGTCGGTGTGTCGCGCCTGATTTTGCTTCACGAGCGAACGCAGCATCTCATCGACTTGCGGCGCGTCATTTTCCACTTTCGCCAACAAGGAATCGATATCGGTTGCCGGTGCCGCCTCTGGCATCGACGGCTCTTCACCGCTACCTTGGGTGCTTGCGTAGTGCGTCATGACCGCGATAAACAACAGTCCGGTCGCGGCTGCGCCGAATGCGGCCCACTGCGGAACAAAAGCGATACCCCAGGCCATGGTCACTAGGATGCCGCCAACACCGGCATACCACCAGGCAGGGAATTGCGGCATCCAAGCTTTCAGGTGCGGCATCCTGCCTAGTAGTGCGAGCTTCATGTCTTTACCTCCGCCAATGGCGGTAATCCCAATGTTCTCCAAGCCTCATGCAAGGCGCCCGATGCATCATTAACTACGAGTGACAGGTTTTGTGTGTGTGCCGCGAGCGCAAATGCGAACAAGGTTTGCGCCGCCGCGGTGTCAATTCGCTCCAAGCCACGTGCGTTTAAACACAGCGGCAAGCGGTAACTCAAGGCCGTGGCCAGGGCTTCCTTTAGCTGCTGCGTCTGCGCGATATCAACGATGGCGCGCAGTACGATATGGACATGGCGCAGATGGCGCCGCACGGCAATAGACCGCATACCTCTCACCCCGAAAAACGTTTATTTGCTTATGTCATCAGTAGGGAGCAATACGCGTGCCAACGACATACTTAAGCTAAGCCTGATCGACAGCGCCGGCGCCCTGTGGTGGAATCGCGCGCCGTACTTATGAGTCATGCAGACGACCAAACCACGCGTGAATATCGCGCCCTTCCGCTAGAGCAGCGCATGACGCTGGCCTTGAGCGCGGAGCTAGCGCCGGCTTATCGCGCGCTAATGGTGCGCGAGCAATGGATGCATATTAAGTGTTACTTCGCGCGCCGCCTCGACCTCAAGCCGGACGAGGTGGAACTATTACTGCAGGATCAAGACCATGTGATTCGTTTATGTATCGCCAAACGCGGCGATCTCAGCCCCGAACAAATTGCCCGCTGCGTCGCGGATCGCGATCCCAACGTACGTTATTTCATCGCGCGCCACCCCAATCTCAGCGCGGCGCAGCGCGCACAATTATTGAACGACGAAGATCAGCTCGTACGTCGTTCTGCGGCGAAAGGCCCGCGGCCACCGAAGATTCGTCAACGTCCGGGGCAGGCGCCCCTCGTGGGATAAAGCGGTTCACCAAGAATCACTAACCAAAGTCGATAGTCGATCCGGCGCCACATCGAAGCGCCACCGCACTTGCACATCAAATGCTGTATGCCTTAAGTGAATCCTTCACTAATTAGCGGCATCGTTCGCGCCATACAACGCGCTCTATTGATCGATATCGCCCACACCTTTTGAAGCAAGACGATCGCCGAATGCGTCGAAGACGCGGCGACCTTGTGGCTATTAACACAATGCAAGTAGATGACGTGCAAGGTTTTATATCGCACACTCGGGCACGATATTGTCGTACGCGACCTCGAAACGCATCGCATCGAACACCTAAAGAATATGCGCTAGCAGTCGCCGATATTATTGTGCGACGGTGACCGCCTCGGCATTTTCTTCTTCCTTCGCCTCGTCCTGTAGTCCGAGCGGCTTGGCATTAGTCGGCACCGCAGTCTCTCGTTGTCGCTTACTATTCAGCTTGATATTGAGCTTTAGTTCGTTCATCGAATCGGCATTGCGTAAGGCGTCTTCGTAACTAATGTCCCCAGACTCGTAGAGATAAAATAATGCTTGATCGAAAGTCTGCATACCCATCTCTTTGCCTTTGGCCATTGCCGCCTTAAGCCCGTGCACCTCTCCCTTGTAAATGAGGTCGGCAACCGTCGGCGAGTTAAGCATGATCTCGATCGCGGCACAGCGGCCCTTGCCGTCGCTACGCGGGATGAGGCGCTGTGAAATCACCGACTTGAGATTGAGCGACAAATCCATTAGCAATTGCGGGCGTCTTTCTTCCGGAAAGAAATTGATGATGCGATCCAGCGCCTGATTGGCGCTATTGGCGTGTAAGGTCGCCATACATAAGTGCCCGGTTTCGGCGAATGCAATCGCGTGCTCCATGGTGTCTCGGTCGCGGATCTCACCGATGAGAATGACGTCTGGCGCTTGCCGTAGGGTATTCTTGAGCGCGATTTCCCAGCTCAAGGTGTCAGTGCCAACCTCGCGGTGACTGATGAGGCAGTTCTTGTTCTTGTGGACGTACTCCACCGGATCTTCCACCGTGATGATGTGGCCATAGCTATGTTCGTTACGGAAATCGATCATGGCCGCAAGCGAAGTCGATTTACCGGAGCCAGTGCCACCGACCAAGATAACGAGCCCGCGTTTGGTCATGGCGACATCCTTCAACACCGGCGGCAAACGCATTTCATCAAAGTTCGGAATCTTAGAAGTAATGGTGCGCAATACCATCGCCACATAACCCTGCTGCATATAGATATTGACGCGAAAACGCCCAACGCCGGTCGGGCTGATCGCAAAATTACACTCCTTCTCGACCTCGAACTCGGCGCGTTGTTTTTCGTTCATCAAGGCCTGGGCGATCGCCGCCGTTTGCACCGGTGTAAGACGCGGCGCGCTCGCGACCGGTGTCATTTTGCCGTCGATCTTCATCGAGGGTGGAAAATCGTAGGAAACGAATAAGTCGGACGCCTTTCGCGCCAACATAATTTTCAGAAGATTGGTGATATATGCATTCGCCTGTTCCGGAGACATATTGCCTTCATCCTCGTTGTATTGGTCGGCGCACGCGGCGCATACATTAAAAAAATTGCACTCGAGTTGAGATGCAGAGACCGTGCCACGAGCCGAAGAAACGAACCGCGCTATCACGATCGATAGGGCGCAACACACTGCGGCGGAGAACACGTCATATGCGCAGCCCGAGAACGTGTCTACTGTTTTGGAGAGGGCGCCGGTATAAGCATCTTGCAACAGCATTTGCCGTGCCAACTGTTGGGACCGCGCGGTCCTTGAATACACACAAGCCCGGTGCTGAACTTATGGCGTCATCTGGTCTTTTTATGGAAGGAGACTGTCATGCATGGAATCGCCCAGTTGCGCCCACCGCCGCGCGCCTCAATCGCGAGCCTTGCCATTCGTCATATCGATCACGTGACTTACGTCGCTGCACCGACACAGGCCACGCAGTTCATCGCGCGCTGGCAGGCGCTCGGCTTTCGCGAACATATGCGTGTGCATACCGCGCACTATCCGGCACAGCACATCGCACTCGTGAGCGGTGTTAGCGCGGATCATCCGTGGGCCACCATGACCGGCTTATCGATCAGCGACGATGCCGATTCGCCGATCAACCAATTCATCCGGCGCTATGGCGAGGGGATACAACATACGGCATACAATATCGATCCGCATGTCGATATGGATGATTTACATCTCGAGTTGCGACACCGCGGTTGGAATTTTCTGACACCGGTACTGACTTATCGCGACAGCGGTGGTGCGCATTTAAAGCAATTGTTTATCGCCCCAACCGTGCCCTATGGCAGCTTCGTGGAATTGGTGCAACGCCTACCGGGGCCCAACGGCAAACCGTACGATGCCTTCGATACCGAGAATATCGATGAGCTGTATCGGCATTACGCCGACTTCAGTCGCTTCCTGCTGCGTTAACGCGGACGCCGATCGATGATGTGCAATAGCTTGCCGCTAACCGGCGAATAGGCAAACTCCGTAGGCACCGCCGGTTCAACGGTGAAATCCATGCTCGCACGCGTCAGCACCGCGTCGGCAAGATCGCGATCCTGCGCCAAGCACATGGCACGCAGCGCGGGCGCAGCGTGTGCGGTATCGGCGTCGATCTTGAGATTCAGGCGATCCCGCAGCGTCCCGGCGTGCAATTCGATCTGCGTTGCGCCGGCATAACGATAGTGCTCGGCGAGTGTAGTGGCAAAACGGTGGTAATTGAGTGTGGCACCGCCGATCTTGAAGACGTCGCCATGCCGCCCCAGCACCTCGAAGCGCGGCGCCTCGCGACCGCAGGCGCAGGGACCATCGACCCAGCGCCCGAGATCGCCCACATCGTAGCGCCGCAAACTCTGGCCGTAGCGCAAACGCGAGGAAAATATTAATCGCCCGACCTCGCCGCGCGGTATCTCCCGATCCGCATCCAAGGCGAGGATTTCCAATTGCTGTAATTGCGGATGCAAATGATGCACGCCGCCTGAGCAATACGCGCACTGAAACGCCACCGGCCCAGTGTCGACGCTGCCGTAGGCCGCAGACTTGATGAGCTCCACCGCGAACGTTTCGTGCAAATACCGTTGCTGCGCCGCCGTTAAGGGCTCGCCGGCAAAAAATATTTTTTTGATTCCGCCGTAGCGTTTAAACGTATCGGTCTGTGCACGCATTAAGCTCATGATGTACGACGGCATACCAAGAATGGTGTTGATACGCTGCGTCACCACGACCTGCGCAACATAGGCGAAGTCGTCGTGTGTCATCATGGGAAACTGCACCGCGCGCAAGTGTTCGAGCATCCGGCAAAAAATCGGGAACGCGCCGTAAAGGCCACCGCCGGAAAACGCATTGAGACAGCGATCTTGCAGCGGGTCGAGTCCGGCGGCGAGCAGACCTTCGGCACCGAGGCGCTGCTGTGCGTCGAAATCATCGTAAGCATAAATCGAAAGCTTCGCTTCACCGCAGCTGCCGCCACTTTTGAAATACAATTGCGCGAACTCCGGCGCCACGTCTAAATGAGTGAACCCGGTTTTGTCCAACACAGCGCCCGCGGGTCGCGGCGGTGGCACTTGGCGTTGCGGTAGGCGCGCATAATCCCGCGGCGCATCCTGCCAATGAAACTGCACTGCGCGTGCATATGCCATCGGCGGGATCGGTAATAAGGGCGCGGCCGCTTCTACGCTCCCGATATCCGCAACGAAGTTGCACCCGAGCCGGGCCAGCATCGCGGCGCGTGTTGCATCCCAGCCATTCGCGGCGACCAAGATACCGACACAAGCCTCGTCCAACATGTAGGTCGGATCGTCGGCGCGGCGGAATTGCACCGGCACCTGTGTACCCAACAAACATTTGAGTTGCGGCTCTAGGACGGCATGTTCCAACAATAGATCGACTTGTGCGGTACTCGCGGCCTTTAACACCGCACGCGCGAAGACCGGCCGCAGTTCCACGGCTAATGTTTCACCGATGATCAAGAATGCGTAGCGCCTGGGGGTACATTGAAAATAGCGGCCGGCGAGATTTCGCGGCGGCGACACGATCGATGTCGCGTAATCGTCGAGCGAAATCACGACATCGGCGTCGCCGATGTCGTGCATCGCGTCCGCCGAGCCGGAAACGGCAATGCGGTCCGCGACGATAGGGTCTTCCGCCGCCATTCGATTCAGTAGCTCCAACAGCGGCTGCGCCGCGGCGCCAATGCCGACATAGTGCACTCGGTTCCCAAGCAAGAGCGCGAGCATCAGTTCACGCACGACCGCCGCCAACGCCTCCGGTGTGGCCTCGTCCCCGCCATGCACAAAACCGACGGTGCCGCGCGGCACATAGGCAGTAAAGGCGCGGTCACACAAACTGCGCCGCCGCGGCGTCAATGGTTCTTCGCTGCCGAAACGCCGTCGTAGTTCTTGAACCAGGTGCGCGCGACTTAAACTGGCACACGTACGCGCGGATTGCCCCGCGGCCTGCGCCCAGGCGTGCAAAATAGACTCGCTATAGTCGGTTGCATCTAATGAGGTACGCCGCGGTACGCTGGGGAGTATCGGGAATAAGGCAGGTAACGGCACTTCGAGTTTCGCTTCCATTGCGCTCGCTCCAAGTTAGTAACCGCGCCGGCGCTGAGCCGGCTCGTCTTTAAACTATCGTCCACGCCGCGAGGAGCTGTATCCGCCTTCGGCCTCTTGACACCGTTGGCCGGCGACGGACGGCGTTTTCTGGTAAGCTGCGCGCCTGCCATTCGTAATCGAAATATGAATAAAAACTCCAACGAACATATTGTCGTTTTATTGCGCCACGCACACAGCCAATGGAACGCGGAAAATCGGTTCTCTGGGTGGGCCGACATCGACCTATCGGAGCAAGGGGTGCTTGAGGCGCGCGCCGCCGGGGCCCTGCTCGCACGCCACGGGTTTCATTTCGACCAGGCTTACACCTCGGTGCAACAACGCGCCATCCGCACCCTCGAAATCGTTTTAGCGGAAATGAAATTAATCGACGTCGTCACCGACCGCAGTTGGCGTTTAAACGAGCGCCACTATGGCGCATTGCAGGGAATGAACAAACAAGATATCGCCAGCCAATACGGCGCGGAAGAATTAGCGAAACTGCGACGCGGTTATCGCACGCGCCCGCCCGCACTGACGCTGGAAGATACACGTCACCCGCGTCACGATGCGCGCTACGCCGATGTCGATGCCGATCTATTGCCCTGCGCCGAATCGCTGGAAGATACCGAAATTCGGTTGCGGATCTATTGGGATAACGTCATCTGGCCGCAGGTGCGTGCCGGTAAACGCGTCTTGGTGGTGTCGCACGGCAATGCGCTGCGCGCATTGGCAAAGCATCTCGAACGCCTAAGCGATGACGAAGTCGAGAAATTGGAAATTCCCACCGGCCGACCGATCGTGTACGTCTTCGGCGACGATCCAAAACCGTTGCGACGCTATTACGTCGAAGACGAAACGTCGGTCGCGCTGAAGCCCTAAAAGTTTTTAAACCTGCCAGCGGTACAATGCCAATGGCGGCATGCTCGACCCCGCCGTCAGCGTTTATCGACGAATTTCAGTTCAGCTTGATAGTTGCCAAGGGGCTCACTTTGGCGGCACTATCTTTTTCGATTTCTTCTTAGGCACTGGCTTCTTGGCGGCCTCCGCTGCCTGCAGCTTTGCCAGCAGTTCGCGGTCGTGTTCATCGCGGTACGGCTTGAGATCCAAATCCCGCGGTACGCGTTTCAAGGCTTCGCTACCGATTTTCTTGATGTAGCGTTGCATAAAGCGGTCATAGGCGCGCCATGAGATCCGGTCGGCACGCACTGCGGCCTCCTCAGCACGGGTCGCAATCTGATGCGCATGCAGATAATGGAGACCCAATTGATCGATTAAAGTTTTTTCGACCGACTCATGAAGAACGAGATAGCGGTCAATCGATACCTTCCTGTTCCGATAAGTAAACGACGCCG
>CAZCAK010000069.1:0-7929 GCA_964496605.1 uncultured Acidiferrobacteraceae bacterium
CGGCATGGGCAAATCGGGACATATCGCCGGCAAAATCGCCGCGACGCTCGCCAGCACCGGCACGCCGGCGTTCTTCGTCCATCCCGGCGAAGCGAGTCACGGTGACTTAGGCATGATCACGCCTAACGACGTGGTGCTGGCGATCTCGAATTCCGGCGAGACCGAAGAAATCTTGACGATCTTGCCGATCATCAAACGCATGGGCGTACCGCTTATCGCCTTTACCGGTAACGCACAATCGAGCCTCGCGCGCCAAGCCGAGGCCCACATCGACGTCGCGGTAAAACAAGAGGCATGTCTTCTGAATCTGGCGCCGACTGCAAGCACGACCGCGGCGCTGGCGATGGGCGATGCCTTAGCCGTGGCGCTGTACGAGGCACGCGGCTTTAGTGAAAGCGATTTCGCACGCTCGCATCCGGGTGGCAAGCTCGGTCGACGTTTATTGGTCTATGTCGCCGATGTTATGCACACCGGCGATCGTGTGCCGTTGATCGAGCAAGGCGCGAGCTTACGCGAGGCGCTGGTGGTCATGAGCAGCAAGGGGCTTGGCATGATCGGCATCTGCGACGCGCAGCAAAAACTGCTCGGTATTTTCACCGACGGCGATTTGCGCCGCGCCTTGAATCGCAACATCGACGTTTATCGCGCGCAGATCGCCGACGTCATGACAACGAATCCCAAAACGACGCGGCCGGATCGTCTCGCCGCGGAACTGGTCAACACGATGCGCACACAAAACATCAACGGCCTGTTTGTGGTCGACGATAATAATAAGGTGTTGGGTGCACTCAATATGCTCGATTTGTTGCGCGCGGGAGTCGTTTAAGTGCTGGTCGAATCGCCGCTGCCCTACGCCGTGCCGGACGCAATCATGGCACGCGCCGCAAAAATCAAACTAGTTCTGTTCGACGTCGACGGTGTGTTGACCGACGGCGCGCTGTTCTTCGGCGACGACGGTCAAGAATACAAGGCGTTCAATTCGCGTGACGGTCTCGGTATGCGGCTATTGCAAAATACCGGCGTCGAAATCGGCATTATTACCGGACGCACCTCGCAAGTTGTTGAGCACCGCGCGCGCAACTTAGGCCTCACCCATGTATTCCAAGGCTGTCAGGAAAAGCTCGTCACTTACCATGAGCTCACAGAACGGCTCGGGCTGGCACCGGAAGTGATCGCGTTTTGCGGCGACGACGTCGTCGATCTGCCGATTATGCTAAAGGTCGGGCTCGCCGTCGCGCCGCAAGATGCGCATTATCTCGCCAAGCGCCACGCGCATTGGGTAACGCCGAGTGGCGGCGGACGCGGCGCTGCACGCGAATTGTGCGAACTACTGATGGCGGCGCAGGGAACCTATCGCGCACAATTCGAACGGTTTTTATAGGAGCCCCGCTAAGGCCCGCGCATGTCTTGGTCGTTTACCAAACTCGTCATTGTCCTCAGTCTCTTGGTGTTCACCGGTCTTTTTTGGTGGCTGCCGGAAGCCTTAGTAGAACCGGCGATCAAACTCACCGGTATCAACCGTAGTGAACCGGACTACTGGATTCAGGGCTTTACGATTACGACCATGAACGATCAAGGGCGTCCAAAATATTTTCTGCGTGCACAAAGCCTGGTGCATTTTCCGAATGAGATCTCGACACGCATCGATCGGCCGTATCTGGTGCAATACGATCAGGGTAATGAACCGCTGGTCACGACCGCCGATACCGGCTGGGTCTCGCCGGACGGCAAGCAATTGCTCATGACCGGCAACGTCAAGATCGCACGCGGCAGCGATCCGGATTTCGCCAGCGCCGAAATGATGAGCAATAAGGTTACGGTAACGCTCAATTGAAACCGGCACGCGTTCTATTGCTATTAAGCCTGTGCCTCATCTCCGGCCCCAGCTTGGCATTGCGCAGTGATCGCGATCAACCGATTCGTGTCAGCTCCGACACGGTCGACGTCAATCAAAAACAGGGCGTCAGCAAATACAAAGGCAATGTCATTTTGATTCAGGGTACCTTGCGCATCGAGGCTGACGAAGTGCAGGTGTACTTCAAGAAGAACGAAGTAGAGCGGGTGTTCGCCAGCGGACGTCCGGTCAAGTTTCGGCAACGCCTCGACGGACAGGAACAAGAAATCGAAGCCTCGGCGCACCGCGTGAAATTTTACGCCTTGAAAAATCGCGTCGACTTATTCGACGACGTGGTATTTCAGCAAGGCCAAGATACGTTTAAGAGCCCAGTGGTGCGTTACGATCTCAATAGCACGCAATTGACTGCGGAAGGCGGTAACAACCCGCAACGCGTGCATAGCGTAGTACAGCCGCGCAAAAAACCGGACAAGGGATCGGACAGCGAATCCGTTAAGCCGCAGGACGCCGCTCCGAACGACACCCGGCCGGCGGCCGCCGAACCACCGGCGGCCGATGCCGCGAGCTCGCCATGAGCGCCCTCACCGCCAGTCATATCAGCAAGCGCTACAAGGGCCGCCAAGTCGTCAACGACGTCAGCCTGCGTATCCAAACCGGCGAGGTTGTGGGCTTACTCGGCCCCAACGGCGCCGGTAAAACCACCTGCTTTTACATGATCGTCGGGCTGATACCGCTCGATAGTGGCAGCATCACTTTAGACGACCGCGATCTCAGCGCGATGCCGATGCACGCCCGCGCACGTTTAGGTCTCGGCTACCTACCGCAAGAACCATCGGTATTTCGCCGGCTCACGGTGCAGGAAAACATCCTCGCCATTCTGGAAACGGTGCCGCATCTCAATCGCGAGCAGCGCCACACGCGCCTCGAAGAGCTGCTACACGAGCTCCACCTGGCGGAGCGACGCGACACCTTGGGCATCAGCCTCTCCGGTGGTGAGCGCCGGCGCGTAGAGATCGCCCGCGCCCTGGCCACCGAGCCGCGCTTCATTCTGCTAGACGAACCCTTCGCCGGCGTCGATCCCATCTCAGTGATCGATATTCAGCAACATATCGAGCATCTGCGCGGCCGCGGCATCGGCGTACTCATTACCGATCATAATGTGCGCGAAACCCTTAAGATCTGCGAACGTGCCTATATTTTGAGCGACGGTCAGCTGTTGACCACCGGCACACCGCAGGAAATCCTGGAAGATAGCGCGGTACGCAAAGTCTACTTAGGCGAAGATTTCCGGCTATAGCCATGACAATGGCGTAAATCCGCCATTTAGTCGCACCCGCCGAGGCCCGCGTCGCCGGTCTCCCGGACTCCTGAAAATCGACTAAAATTCTTGGGACAAGAACGTGAAGGAAATCGCTTAGTCGGTATATGAAGCAGTCTCTGGACCTAAAGCTCGGTCAACACCTTACGATCACACCGCAACTGCAACAGGCCATTCGCCTGCTGCAGCTATCGTCGCTGGAGTTGCATCAAGAGATCCAGCAGGCGCTGGAGACCAATCCCCTGCTCGAGGAACGGGACGAGGAGCCGGACAATAAAGAAGAAGAAATCGGCGAGACCCCGGAAAGTACCACCGAAACGGACGAGGCCGCCAGCGACGACGACAGCGATGGCGATGAGTTAAAAATGGAGGAGGCTTCGCTTTCGGACGAGCTCAACACCGATAGCGAATGGGAAGACACCTTCGATCTGCCGACGTCCAAGAGTAGCAACGAAGATGCGCCGGATATCGACGCGCGCAACAGCCGGCCGATCAGCCTACGCGATCATTTGTTATGGCAAATGCAAATGACACCGTTCAGCGATGCCGACAAACCGATCGCGCTCGCAATCATCGATGCGATCAATCCCGACGGCTATCTCGCATGCGGACTGACCGAGATTCAGCAAGCCGCCGGCGACGTCTTGTTCGAAGAAGTCGAAGCGGTGCTGCACCAAATCCAAAATTTCGAACCGCTAGGGGTCGCCGCGCGCGATTTAAGCGAATGTCTCTTGCTGCAAATGCGGCAGCTGCCGCCCGACACCCCCAACCTGGCGTCGATGCGCGAACTGGCTACGCCGGAAAACCTGGCGCATCTCGCGGCACGCGAATACATGCCGTTACGCAAGGCGCTTAAACTCAAGCCTGAAGAGCTGCATGTGGTGATTCAACAGCTGCAAAAACTGAATCCGCGTCCGGGCAATAGCGTCGACCAGGCGCACGCCAATTACATCGCACCGGATATCCTGGTAAAAAAAATTCGCGGCGTATGGCGTGCCGACCTCAACGGCGAGGCCTTACCGCGACTACGGGTTAATCCGTTCTACGAAAAAATGGTGCAGCGCGGCGATAGCAGCGCACAAAATAAATATCTGCAGGATCAGTTGCAGGACGCGCGCTGGTTCATCAAAAGCCTTAATAGCCGTAACGATACCTTGCTGAAGGTGGCGCGCATGATCGTCGACCGCCAACGCGGCTTTTTCGATCATGGGCCGGAAGCGATGAAGCCCCTGGTTTTACACGATATCGCGGTCGCGGTCGGTATGCATGAATCGACGATCTCACGGGTTACTACCAATAAGTACATGCTTACGCCACGCGGCATATTCGAGCTCAAGTATTTCTTTTCGAGCCACGTGGGTACGAGCGACGGCGGTACCTGTTCCGCCACCGCCATTCGGTCCTTAATCAAAAAGCTAGTGGAAAAAGAACAGCCCTCGAAACCTATCAGCGACAGCAAGATCGCCGAGATATTGGAAAAACAGGGCATTAACGTCGCGCGCCGCACTGTGGCAAAATACCGTGAGGCTCTCAATATCCCACCTTCGAGCCAACGGAAATCCATCGTATAACTGGAGGGTTTATGCAGGTCACTGTCAGCGGTCAGCAAGTCGAAATTACCGAACCGTTACGCAAATACGCCGAAGAAAAACTTGGACGAATTCAGAAACACTTCGATCACGTCACCACCTCCAACGTTGTACTCCATGTAGAAAAGAACCGACACCAGGCCGAGGCAACGATTCACGCCAAGGGCGCTACCCTGCATGCCGATGCCGTCGGTACCGATATGTACGCCGCGATCGATGCCTTGGCCGATAAACTCGATCGCCAAGTCCTCAAACACAAAGAAAAGAGCACTGACCATCATCGTCTTGACGGACGTCACCGCACCTAAACCCGCCCTGCGCCGGCGACTGCGGTCGCCGGCGTCGCGGCTGGCGCACCGCACACAAATCGCGCAGAATAGTCGCACAACGCCGCCGCTCCCGAATGAACACCCTAATCACCGCCAACGATTTATTTGAGGCGCAACGCGCGCCACTGCGCTTAATCTGGATCGGCGGTCGTGCCGGCAAAGATCGACTATTGGAAGGTGCCGCCGCGCGCTTCCCCGGCATGGCGCTGGTCGGTCACCTCAACTTCGTGCATCCAAACCGCGTTCAGGTGATCGGCAGCGCGGAAATCGCCTACCTCAATCGGCTCGATGCAGCGGCACGCGCCAAAGCCGTATCAGATCTCTTCGGCTGCGAGACCTCCGCAGTCGTCATCGTCGCCAACAACGAGGAGATAGCGCCTGATCTCATGGCGGCGGCCGAAGCGGCGCGGATGCCTTTATTCGGCTCGCCGTTACCGAGCCCACAACTCATCGACGATCTGCAGTATTACCTGACGCGCGCACTTGCGGCGCGCGCTACGCTGCACGGTGTATTTCTCGAAGTCATGAGTATCGGTGTATTCATCACCGGCCAAAGCGGCATTGGCAAAAGCGAACTCGCCCTGGAATTATTAAGCCGCCAACATCGCCTGATCGCCGATGACGCAGTGGAATTTTCTCGTGTCGGCCCCGACGCCTTGGAGGGGCACTGCCCGGAAATGCTGTGCGATTTTTTGGAAGTACGCGGTCTCGGTATTTTGAATGTCCGCAAGATGTTCGGCGAGACTGCGGTGCGGCGTGAGAAAAAATTGCATCTCATCGTGCGCCTAGAGGAACTGACTGCAGGTGTACATACCACCATCGATCGCCTGCAAGCAGTGCAAAAATCGCAAACCATTCTCGGCATTGAGATCCCCGAGGTCGTGCTATATGTCGCGCCCGGGCGCAATCTTGCGGTATTGGTCGAGGCGGCAACGCGCAGTCATATCCTGCGCCTACGCGGCATTAATCCCCTGGAAGAATTCATGCGCAAGCAAAAAGCCGGTATGGCGAAGTCGTCGAGCGAATGAGTTTCTTTATCGTCACCGGCCTCTCCGGTTCCGGCAAAAGTTTGGCGCTGCAATCGCTCGAGGACATGGGCTTCTACTGCATCGACAATTTACCGGCGGCGCTGCTGCCGCACTTCGCCGACTTGCTGGCGCAAACGGCGAGCGACGAATTCAAGAACGTCGCCATCGGGCTTGATGTGCGCAACCGTAATTTTCTCGAGAATGCGCCCGAGAGTCTCAATGCGCTCACTGCCAAGGGCTTAGAGTATCGGATTATTTTCTTGCAGGCGGAGGAGTCGATGCTGGTGACGCGCTTCAAGGAAACGCGGCGCAAGCATCCGTTGACCAGCGACCAAACCTCGTTACAAGAAGCTATTCAACTCGAACGCGCCTTGCTCGAACCCTTATCGTCGCGCGCCGCCAAGCGTTTCGATACCACCAATACCTCGCCGCACGAACTGCGCAGCCAGATGCGCGATTTCGCACATGGCGAAGAAACGCAGGGCATGACCCTGCAATTTGAATCCTTCGGTTATAAACACGGCATGCCGTTCGACGCCGATTACGTGTTCGACGTGCGTTGCCTGCCGAATCCGCATTGGCGCCCAGAACTACGCGAATATACCGGCCTGCAAACCCCGGTAATCGAATACCTGGAACGACAGCCCGACGTCGATGTCATGTTGCAACATATCAAGACATTTCTTGAAGACTGGCTGCCGAGCTTCGAACGCGAAAACCGCAGCTATATGACCGTAGCGATCGGATGCACCGGGGGCAAACATCGCTCGGTATATCTCGCCGAGAGATTGGCAACCCATTTTGCCGCCAAAGGTTTGAAAACACAGATTCGCCATCGCGAATTGCATAAGTGAGCGATTAATAATGATTGGTTTACTCGTATTGGCACAAAAGGACATCGGCAAGGGATTACTGGCAGCGGTCGAACACGTGTTCGGCACCTTGCCGCCGCAATTGGAGGCGATGCCGGTGAATTACGATCAGCCACCAGAGCAGATCGCATCGCAGGTGCAACAATACATCGAGCGGATGGATCAAGGCGAAGGAGTACTAATCCTGGCCGATATCTATGGTGCGACCCACACCAACGCCGCCTGCCGTCTGCTACGCCCCGGCGCGGTGGAATTGATCGCCGGCGTCAATCTGCCGATGCTGATACGGGTGCTGAATTATCGCAATCTCAGCCTCAGCAAGCTGCTAGACAAGGCCTTGAGCGGCGGACCCGAAGGGATCGTCTGCCCTAACGATAGCGGGCGCAGCGCAGGGCGCGGGCGATGAAGTGCGCCGAGGTTCAGATCGTCAATAAGCTCGGCATGCATGCGCGCGCCTCGGCAAAGCTGGTCAATCTCGCGGCCGAGTTTAAGTGTGAAATCCTGCTCGGACGCAACGGGCGCCGCGTGAATGCAAAAAGTATCATGGGCATTATGATGTTGGCTGCCGGCAAAGGTAGCGTTGTCGAACTCTGCACCGACGGCCACGATGAGGACCGGGCAATGGAGGCCCTGACCATGTTAATCGCAAACCGCTTCGGCGAGGACGAGTAATGCTGGCCGTCTACGGCCAAGGCGTCAGTAGCGGCATTAGCATTGGGCGTGCGTATGTGCTGCAGCGGGAACGACCGCAAGTCCCGGAGTACGTCCTGCCGCAACACCTGCTCGACGAAGAGGCGGAACGCTTTTTAGTCGCGGTCGAAGCGGCGCGGCGCCAACTGCAAGTCATTCGTAGCCATATTCCGACGGATGCGCCGGCGGAAACTGCAAGCTTCATCGATACGCATCTGTTGATTCTCGAAGACAAGATGATCTCGCAA
>CAZCAK010000070.1:0-7928 GCA_964496605.1 uncultured Acidiferrobacteraceae bacterium
CTACCTCGTCAATCAAGACGAATGGGATAAGACGGTGGCGGAAGAAATCGCGCGCGGCGACGGTCTCACCTTGACCCAAGATCATTGGGATGTCATCGAATATTTGCGCGATCAATATTTCAATAATAACGGCGAGTTGCCGAATAACCGCCACATCCTCAAGGCGATGCAAGATGTATGGACTGGTCGCAAGGTCGATAACAAAACCTTGTTCGACTTGTTCCCCGGCAATCCCTCGAAGCAGGCGGGTAAAATTGCCGGGCTGCCCGAGAGTATGCGCAAGGGCGGTTATTAGTCGCGGTTAGTTAATCACCGAGCGCCGCCGCGTATGTGGCAGACCTTAGTCGATACCCAGACGCTGGCGGCGCATCTCTCCGATCCAAACTGGATCGTCTTCGATTGCCGCTTTCGCCTAAGCGATGTGCAGGCCGGGCGTAAGGCCTACGCGCAGGGGCACATACCGGGCGCACACTACGCCGATCTCAATATCGATTTATCTTCACCAGTGACGTCTGACACCGGGCGCCATCCCTTGCCTGCGGTGGAAGTGTTGTCGCACAAGCTCGGTCGTTGGGGTGTGACGCAGGGCAAGCAGGTCGTGGTCTACGACGATAGCTTCGGCGCGATGGCGGCGCGTCTGTGGTGGTTGTTACGCTGGTTGGGACACGACACGGTCGCGGTCTTGGACGGCGGCCTGCCGGTGTGGCAGCGCGAGGGGCGGCCCTTAAGCGACGCGCTACCGCCGATTGCTGCGCAAATTTTTACACCGCACATTAAGCCGGATCTCTGGATCGATACCGACGCGGTTGCGCAGAACGTGCGCCTGCCGACGCACATCGTGATGGATGCGCGCAGCGAAGAACGCTTTCGCGGCGAGGTCGAGCCCTTCGACAGCGTCGCGGGACATATTCCCGGCGCGATGAATGTGCCGTTCGAAGACAATCTCGACGTTAGCGGTTGTTTTTTATCGCGCGAAGAATTGCGCGCGCATTATTTAAACTTGCTGGTCGACCATGCGCCGATGCGTGCAATTCAAATGTGCGGCTCGGGCGTCACCGCGTGTCACAACGTTCTCGCGATGGAGCACGCCGGCCTTGCCGGAGCGAAGCTCTACGTTGGTTCCTGGAGCGAATGGATTCGCGATCCTAAGCGCCCGGTGGCGCGCGACGTATAGTTGCAACGCATAGTGTCAGACGTCCAACATGAGTTTACGTGGCTTACGCATGCCCGCGATCTTGCAAGCTTGTTGGCCGTAACCGTAGGGGAATAGCTCTTGCAGAAATTTGCGTGTGGCTTTTTCTTTGCCGAACTTTTCTCCCAGGACCTTCAATACCACGCGCGCCTCGGGAACGGTATGGCGCTCTTCGAAATGCTCGCGCACGAAGTTGACGACGGCCCAGCGTGCCTCGGTCAAATCCAATTGCTCGCCCTGGGCAATCTGTTTCGCGACATCGAGATTCCATTCGCCCGGATCGAGTAGAAATCCCTCTTCGTCGGTTTCCAGCTGTTTACCGTTCACTTGCAATGTCATCGCCCAGCTCCTATGTCGTTCGCCAGAGTGTCGCGCCGCAATGTGCGCACTGCAATCGGTCGCGTGGCTAAGTTTTCGGTTTGTCTTTGCGTACGAAATGGACCACGGCTTTGTCGGAAGGTTCGTCGGTAAAACGCGGTCGTTGGTTCATGCTGCGCCCCGCGGCTTGCGCCAGCTCCTGTTCGCGCGCGCTAATGAGGGCGAGGCACTGGCGCAGATCGTCGATGGTTTTATCCTTTAACGGATGCGCCATGCCCGGCGGTGTCGCGGTGTCTTTGATCACATTCGTCAGCGCCAGCTTTACCGCCCGCAGGATGCGCTCTTCTTTAGACAAGGTTTCGTCGTTCATACCATCTCCAACAGTTAATCGATATCGTTGCCGATCAGCTGTGCCGGCGCTAAGCCGGCACCGAGCAACGCCTTACTGAATGTCTGTACTTCGTGTTCGTGGCCGGCGATATAGACATCGCTACGTAGAATATTCGGTATCCGCAACGCGAATTCGATCGCCGCTTGGTGCAGCGGGATATCACGCGCGATGACGCGATGATAATGGAAATCGTCGAAGGCGTCGGCCCAGGCGCGGCAGAGATTATGCAAGTAATGTCCGCTTGCATCGGGCGCTAGCCAACATAGATGAATTGTCTCCACGGCATTCAAGGCCATGGCATGCTCGATCAAGCTCTTGATCGGCGCGAAGCCATCGCCAAAGGCGAAAAATGCCAAGGGCCGTTGCGACTCTTCGCGTAACAGAAATTGCCCGCGTGGACCGTCGACCGCGACGGTGTCGCCAATCTTAAGTTTAGTGAACACCTCGAGCGCAAATGGTCCATTGTCGCGCAGGATATGAAATTGCAAATTGCGGTCGTCGCACGGGCAACTCGCGATATGCAATTCGGCGCTGTTATTCGCGGTTTCGAGTGTGGCATGTTGGCCGGCGAGAAAACGCAAGCGGTCGGTGCGCGGGGTTTGCAAATGCAACACCAAGGCGTCGGTGTTGAGCTGCTCCAGGCGGCGTACGCGCGCGGCGATGTGTTGCAGCGGAATTTCTTGCGCGCCGCCGGCCTCCGGTGCCTCAATGACGAGGTCGGTGACTGCCGTGTGGGAGCAGAGCAGGGCATAGCCCTGTAATTTTTCCGCCTCGCTCAAGACATAATCGTGCGGCCGCAGTTTTTTGACTTCGCCTTCGATGATCTTGGCCTTACATAGACCGCAGTTACCATTACTGCAGCCGTAATCCAGCGCCAAACCGCTGCGCAGCGCCGCATCGAGAATGCTATCGCTGCCCTCGACGAAGAATTCGTGATTGCTCGGCTGAATGCGGACGTGCGCGGCCATAATACGTAGAAAGCGATCTTGTACCAGCAAAGGATCGGCGGCGCCATCGAGCGTAGGGGCTAAGGCCTCGTGCGCCCATTGTTGTAGCCAGCGTTGCAGCGCCAACAAGTCGGTGCGGTTGTTGGCAGCAGGCGTCAACTGTGCCAGGTGTTCCTGCACACGTACGACTTGTGCGCGATAGTGCTCCGCCTGTTTTTTTGCCGTCACAAGCTCCTCGCTGACTCGTTCCAGCCGCGTCAGCAACACCTCCGGGTCGGGCAGGATGCGCTCGCGCATGCGGGCGGCAAACGCGCTGTCTTTGATCGCGGTCAGGCGTTCGATGACAGTATTGTCCTCGAGCCGTGCCTGCGGAAAGCTGCGCAGTAAATCCTGCGACGTGACCTTGCCTTCGAAGGTAGGCAATTCTCCGTCCTTGATTTTTTGTTGCAGGATTCCGCGCGTGACACCGACCAGGCGCGCGGCGCGTGTGAGGCTGAGCAATTCCGGCATAGTGCTTCCGAACGATTGACCCCGTTACCTTACGCCGCCGTGCCGTTGACGACAATTGTGTCTATTTGGCGAATAGCTGCGTGATATCAGCGAACGCCTTGAACTCCAACGCATTCCCGCTCGGATCGAGAAAAAACATCGTGGCCTGTTCGCCAATCTCGCCTTTAAAACGAATATACGGCTCGATCACGAAGCTGACGCCGTGGCGACGCAGACGTTCGCTCAAGGCCTGCCATTGCGCCATCGACAAGATCACGCCGAAGTGCGGCACCGGCACATCGTGCGCATCGACCGCATTGGTCGCAACCACGCGCGGTGCCGCGTCGCTCAAGTGCGCGACGATTTGATGACCGTAAAGATTGAAATCGATCCAGGTCGCGCTGCTGCGGCCCTCGCTGCAACCGAGTGTGTCGAGGTAAAATCGGCGTGCCGCGGCGAGATCGTGTACCGGGAATGCCAGATGAAACACATTCTCCATCGCTACATCTCGCTCCACATGCGCACGAGATTGATGTAAGCGGCGTTGACTTGTACCGCCTCGGCGGATTCGGGCGCGCGTTTTAATAAACTCTCGCGCGCTTGATAGAGATCGTAGAGTAATTCGCGTCGCGCCGGATCGCGCACCAGGCTTTGTGCCCAAGTAACGGCGACGAGGCGTTCGCCGCGTGTGACTTCGGCGACGTGATGCACGCTTGACGCTGGATACAATACCGCGTCGCCGGCGTCGAGTTTGACCGCCTGTGTGCCGAAGGTGCCACGGATCACCAATTCACCGCCGTCGTAGGCGTCTTTTGCGTTGAGGAACACGGTAATCGCGATATCGGAACGATAGATCGCACCATCGCCGCCCATGATTGGATCGTCGAGATGCGAACCGTAAGACATGCCTTGGGTGTAACGAGCGTAATACGGTGCTGCGACATGCAGCGGTAGCGCCGCCGCACGATACACCGGATGTTGCACCAGGCGATTCATTACGACGTCGTTCAATTGCGCGATTTGCCCCGCGCGACGATCCAGTTCTTGATTATGTTTTACGCGTTGCGCGGCGCTACCGGCGGAAAGTTTACCGTCGACGAATTGCGCCTGCGTCAGCAGGCGTTGCACCGCCGCCAATTCTTGCGTGCCGAGGACGCCGGAGAGATAGACCAGCATTGTGGCAGCGGTTAACGCAGCGCCTGAAAATGCGCCAGCGCACGCCCGTCATCGAGCACCGCGCGCACCGCTGCGGCGGCGGCCGCAAGCGAGTCGTGACGATTAAGATGGTGCAAACACAGCGCCGCGGTGTAGATCAAACCGTCGCGCGTCGGGCCTTGCTCACCGCGTAGCGCCTGTAGTCCATGGTCCGCTGCAGCTTGTGCCACCGCGCTGCTGTCGAAATATTGTGCGGCATCGTCGGCACCTTCCGGCGGTGCGAGATGCGCCGGCAGTGGCACCGCGCGTACGTCGCGCTCGATGCCTAAGGCCGCGGGATTGAGATCGAGTGCCTGCTCCGGTCCGCGATCGCGGTAATAAAATAATTTCCCTTCTTGTCGCAAAGACGGAATCACGCCGCCTTCAACGCCGCGCACGATCAGCGCCGAATCGAAACCGGCGTGACGCGCGAGCATGGCGTAGACGCGCGAATAAGGTTTATGCACATAACCGGTGACGAGATGCGTGTGTTTGCGTCCGCGTATCGGGCCGATGAGCGTCTCGACGGTGGTGATCACCGGGCGCTTGACGATGAGTGTGCGCAGCTCGGTGAGTTGATGCAGCTTGGGACAGAACGCGCGTTGATCGATATAGGCCCAGCCGACTTTGGGATCGGCGATGCGCGCCGCTGCCTGTTGTGGCGCGAGATCCACCGGCGCGCCCGCGGCGCGCAGAATTTGCCGTGGCGTCACGCCGAATTTCGGTCCCATGGATTCGACGCCGTGTGTGACTGCGGGTACACCGCAGGCCGCGAGTACCGCCGGCAAAAATGGCGACGCCGGTAGCGAACGGGTAAATCCGTCGTAGGGATCGGCGACATCGACGACGTCGTCGACTGCTGCCGTTATGACGGTGGTGGCGTCGCGAATCGCATCCAATATGCCGAGGTTTTCCTCGTCGGTCTCGCGCTTCATGCGCAAGGCGATTAAAAAAATCGCGGCTTGAATCGGATCGATCGCGCCGTCGAGGATCGCGCGCATGCCGAGCCGCGCCTCGTCCTGGGCAATATCTTTACTGAGTTCGGGGCCGGTCGCGATGCGCTGAATGATCGAGCGCATGAGCGCGACATGGTCCGGCGATCGGGTCGCGGTATCGGTGTTCATGATGATGGTCTCGCATTAAGGTCGATGAGGATATCGCTGCCATCGATATGCAGGGCGTAGGTGCGCAGCGGGATATGCGCCGGTTCGTCGAGCGCGGCACCGGTGCGTAAGTCGAAGCGGCTACCGTGTAGCGGACACTTGACGCGATCGCCCTTGAGCGAGCCGGTGGCGAGCGATGCGTCTTCGTGGGTACAGGTATCATCGGTGGCGTAATAGCGGCCATCGACGTTGGCGAGCAAGATGCGACGGCCTTCGACGCGCACGCATTTCATTTTGCCGGGGCTTAAGTCCTGGATATTGGCGATTTTAATCACGCGCGCAGTATAGCGGAGTCGACGCATTAAGGGATCGGCGCGGTACCGTTGCTGCGGCGCGGAGCTGGGATTACAGTGGGGTCCCCGTTGCAGATCAAGGAGGTTCTATGGCTCACGTCGTGGTATTGGGTGCCGGCACCGGTGGTATGCCGGCGGCTTACGAAATCAAACATGCGCTTGGTGAATCGCATCGCGTTACGGTCGTCAATGAATCGGAACATTTCCAGTTCGTGCCGTCCAACCCCTGGGTCGGCGTCGGTTGGCGCAAGCGCGGCGATATTACCTTTCCGATTCAGCCCTATCTCGCGCGCAAGGACATCGGCTTTATCGCCGGCCGCGTGGCAAAAATCGATCCGCAGAATAATCGCCTGGAGCTCGCCAATGGCGAACCGGTGACTTACGATTTTCTGGTCATCGCGACCGGCCCCAAGCTCGCCTTCGACGAAGTCCCGGGTGCACATCCCAGCGCCGGGCATCTGCAATCGGTATGCACCGTCGATCATGCGGAAAAGGCCTATTCTGCGTACGAGGCGTTCCTGAAAAATCCCGGACCGATCGTGGTCGGTGCCATGGCGGGTGCCAGCTGTTTCGGCCCGGCGTATGAGTACGCCTTTATCCTCGCCGCGGATTTGCGCAAACGGAAATTACGCCATCGTGTGCCCATGACCTTCGTCACCAGCGAACCGTATATCGGTCATCTTGGGCTCGGCGGCGTCGGCGATTCGAAAGGCTTGCTCGAATCGGAATTGCGCGAACATCACATCAAGTGGATCACCAATGCCAAGGTGACCAAAGTCGAGGCCGGTAAAATGTCGGTCGCGGAGCACAACGAGAAGGGCGAGGCGATTAAGGAGCACGAGGTCGCGTTTCAGTACGGCATGATGCTGCCGGCGTTTAAGGGCGTGGATCCGGTCGCCGCCGTCGAAGGTTTGTGCAATCCGCGCGGCTTCGTCTTAGTCGACGAGCATCAACGCAGTAAAAAATATTCGAACATCTTCGCTGTCGGTGTCTGCATCGCGATTCCACCGGTAGAGGCAACGCCAGTTGCGACCGGCGCACCGAAAACCGGTTACATGATCGAATCGATGGTCACTGCGGTGGCGCAGAATTTAAAAGCCGAGTTGACGCGCAGCGGCGAGCGCGTGAAGGCGAGCTGGAATGCGATCTGCCTGGCCGACTTCGGCGACACGGGCGCGGCCTTCGTCGCGTTGCCGCAAATTCCGCCGCGCAATCTCACCTGGTCGAAGAAGGGCCGCTGGGTGCATTTCGCGAAGGTGACGTTCGAACGCTACTTCATTCGCAAAATGAAGAAGGGTGCATTCGAACCATTGTACGAACGCTACATCCTGAAGCTATTGGGTATCGAGCGACTACAGAAGGTATCGTAAGCCGATTAGCGTAGAAATAGGCTGACGCCGCCAATGAGGACCAAGGCGGCGACGACGCGCCGAAACCAGCGCTCGTTCACGCGTTGATGCCAGTGATTCACAAACCACAGCGCCGCGATTAATAGCGGCGCCGATACCACCATCATAACGGCGACTTCGCGTGTGAATGTGCCGTTGATGAGATAGCCGATCACGCGCAGCACGTTCAGTACCAGGAAAAACGCTAGCGCGTAGTTGCGGACTTCGGTCTTGTGCGTGAACGTCGCCATCAAACGTGTCATCGCGATCGGCCCGCTGATGCCGAACAGCGCCTGTGACGCACCGGCGAGTGTGTCCAAGGCGCGCGCGCCGACGGTATTGATGCGGATCCGCGCCGGTGTCGCGATGAGATAGATGCCCATACCGGTGACGACGACGGCGAGGAGGCGCTGAAAGATTTGCGCCGGTAAATAATAAAACAAGGCCAAGCCGACGACGCCGCCAAGTGCGGCAAACGCCAGCATGCCGGCAAGAAATGACGGCGCGACGGTTTTCGGCGAACGCGCGAGGCCAATGGTGCCGACCAGAATTT
>CAZCAK010000071.1:0-7826 GCA_964496605.1 uncultured Acidiferrobacteraceae bacterium
CGGGCGGTTGCAAATCACCGCTCATAATCCGGAGCATGAAGAAGCACAAGAGGAGTTAGCAGTTAGTTATAGCGGCGATCCGATCGAGGTGGGCTTTAATGTGACCTATTTACTGGAAGCGATCGGCGCCTTGCGGTCGGAGCAGGTTGAGCTCGCGCTTACAGACGCGGACAGCAGCGGAACCATTCGCGGCGCCGCTGACGATCACTATACGTATGTGGTAATGCCAATGCGACTCTGATGTTTCACGTGAAACGGTCGGAGACCAGTCCGACCTGTTAGAATGTCTGTTCGTACCCCCGGGAACACCAATGGAAAATAAAGCCGTTTATGATTCTTCGAGTATTCAGGTTCTAAAAGGACTAGATGCTGTCCGCAAGCGCCCCGGCATGTATATCGGGGACACGGAAGATGGGACCGGCTTGCACCATATGGTGTTTGAAGCGGTCGACAATGCGGTAGACGAGGCCCTGGCCGGCTTTTGTACCGAAGTTAAGGTAACGATCCATCCTGACAACGCCGTTAGCGTGTCCGATAACGGCCGTGGTATCCCCACCGGCATCATTGCGTCCGAAGGCCGTTCGGCAGCAGAAGTCATCATGACAGTCCTTCATGCCGGGGGAAAATTCGATCAAAACTCTTATAAAGTGTCGGGGGGATTGCACGGCGTTGGCATTTCGGTCGTCAACGCGCTTTCGGAAACGCTTGAGCTGACAATTCGCCGTGAAGGCAAGGTGCACTACCAAAAGTATCAGCTCGGCGAACCCGTGGCGCCGTTGCGTGTGGTTGGAGATGCTAGCGACACAGGCACAGAGGTCAAATTTAAGCCCAGTGCTGAGATCTTCCGCGATACGGTGATGCATTATGATTTGCTCGCCAAACGCCTTCGTGAACTGTCGTTTCTAAACTCCGGGGTTCGAATTGTTTTAAAGGATGAGCGCGACGCCAAGGAAGATATTTTTGAATATCAGGGCGGGATCGCGGCGTTTGTTGGCGATCTTAACCGCAACAAGGTTCCTCTCCATGAAAAAATGATCCACATCACCGCCGAACGAGAGGGCGTGCTGGTTGAGCTCGCGATGCAGTGGAACGATTCCTATCAAGAGAACGTTTTTTGCTACACCAACAATATCCCGCAGCGCGACGGCGGCACTCATTTGGCTGGCCTGCGCGCGGCGATGACCCGCGCCCTGAATCAATACATTGAAGAAATGGGGTTTGCTAAGAAAGCTAAGATCGTCCCAACCGGTGATGACGCACGCGAGGGACTCACCGCTGTACTATCGGTGAAGGTTGCGGACCCCAAATTCTCGTCTCAAACCAAAGATAAGCTCGTGTCATCTGAAGTTAAGGGGGCGGTCGAGTCCGTAGTTAACGAGCGCCTGGCGACGTTCCTTTTGGAAAATCCGAGCGAATCGCGGGTGATCGCAAACAAGATTATTGAGGCCGCCTGCGCCCGCGAGGCTGCACGCAAAGCTAAGGAAATGACTCGCCGTAAAGGTGCGCTCGATATTGCAGGCCTACCCGGCAAGCTCGCTGACTGCCAAGAGCGCGATCCCTCGTTATCGGAGCTTTATTTGGTCGAGGGCGATTCCGCCGGCGGCTCGGCAAAACAGGCGCGCGATCGGCGGTTTCAGGCGATATTGCCGTTGAAGGGCAAGATTCTGAATGTCGAGCGAGCGCGCTTTGATAAGATGCTGTCATCTGCTGAGGTCGGCACGCTGATCACCGCTTTAGGTACCGGCATTGGAAAGGAAGACTTTGATATCAACCGCTTGCGCTATCATCGCGTCATTTTAATGACCGACGCCGATGTCGACGGCGCGCACATTCGCACGCTTCTTCTGACTTTTTTCTATCGCCAGATGCCAGAACTGCTAGCCCGCGGTTATATCTATATCGCGCAACCGCCACTATACAAAATCAAGCGCGGCAAACACGAGCAATATATTAAAGACGATACCGAGCTCACGCATTATTTGATTCTTGCCGCCCTGGACGGCGCAGCCTTGCTGCCGTCAGGCAGTAAAGCTGTCCTCGAGGGCGAAGCGCTGTCGAAGCTATGTCATGCTTACATCAAGGTAGACAACACCATAAAACGCCTCGCGCGACGTTTCGACCAAGCGGCGCTTCGGGTTCTGATGTACTTGCCGACACTGACGCTCGAGGCACTCCATAGCGACGCTCAGACGCGCGCATTTGCGTCCGCCGCTCAGCAACAACTGAATAACAAGAAAGGAGGCGCACACTACGAAGTCAGCGCGGTGGCAAATCCTGCGAGCGGTCTGCATGAGCTATTAATTATGCGCACCGAACATGGCAGCGCGCAGGCGTCCCGCATTGATCAGGAGTTTGTCAGCAGCGCCGAGTACCAAAATATGCGCCTAGTCGGTGCCGAGCTACAGGCCCTGATCACCGAGCGCGCCACTATTAAGCGCGGCGAGAAAGAAGAGGTCGTTAACAATTTCGAAGCGGCGTTCACGTGGCTCATGGGCGAGGCGCGCAGAGGGCACAGCATTCAGCGCTATAAAGGGCTGGGCGAAATGAACCCGGAGCAGCTTTGGGAAACGACTATGGACCCGACTACGCGGCGTCTGTTAAAGGTCAATATTGAAGATGGTGTCGCTGCCGATCTCATGTTCACCACGCTAATGGGAGACCAGGTTGAACCAAGGCGGGAATTTATCGAAAAGAACGCGCTGGCCGTGTCGAATCTCGACGTTTAGCCGCAAGGAGCGCCGCAGCTAGTGCAACACCCGCGGCATACTTAACACGAACGTCGGGATTTCGGCGTCAAACGTGACGCCATCTTCGGCAATCATCTGGTAACTACCGTGCATACTACCCACGGGTGTTTCGATCATGGTTCCACTGGTATATTGAAAGCTGGTTCCAGGCGCTAAGTGCGGCTGTTCCCCCACAACGCCCTCACCGCGCACTTCCTGCACCTTCTCGTTTGCGTCCGTGATAATCCAATGGCGCGTCATGAGCTTTGCCGCCACCGTGCCGGTGTTAGTAATAGTAATGGTGTAGGCGAACACGTAGCGGTTAAGCTCGGGCGACGACTGCGCTTCTAAAAACGCCGTCTTCACGTCGACGCGAATATGATGCTTCGGTTGGCCAGTACTAGTCATCCCACTATTGTGCCGGATCGCCGCGCCACATTCACGCTCCACACGCGACCGCAATCAACTCTTCATCAGGCAATCGCACCGCCGTCATGCGTTGACCCCACACGCAACCGCTGTCGAGCGCAATGGTATTACCGGCGTGGCGCCCCACACCCAAAGTCGACCAATGACCAAAAACCACTCGCGTCTCGCTGGTACGTCGTGGCACCTCAAACCAAGGCAATAGCCCCGCGGCTTGCGAGCCGGGAGGCCCCTTGTCGCGAAATGCCATGGCGCCGTGGATATCGCAATAACGTAAACGTGTCAGAGCGTTCACGACTACGCGAAGCCGTGCGATGCCCTCGAGCGTGTCGTGCCACTGATTCGGTCGATCACCATACATGTCACGCAAGAACGAAGCGTACTGGGGGCCACGCAACGCCGCTTCCGCCTCCCGAGCTAGCTGACAGGCTTGTACGATATCCCACTGCGGCAGCAAACCGGCATGTACCGCGCAGGTGTTCAGCGCCGCATCGTAATGCAGTAGCGGCTGTTGCCGCAACCAATCGCACAGATCTGTGCGGTCAGGCGCCATCAATACATTGTCCAAGGTGTCGCGCCGGCCCGGCGTGGCGACACCGGCCGCGACTGCGAGCAAATGCAAATCGTGATTGCCAAGGACAACTAAGGCCGCGTCTCCCAAGGCACGCACGCTGCGTAAAACGCCGAGCGAATCCGGTCCGCGATTAACGAGGTCGCCGACGAACCATAGGCGGTCGTGACCCGGGTCGAAGCGGATCTGATCGAGCAATTTTTGCAGTGGCACCAAGCAGCCCTGGACATCGCCAATGACGTAAAGCGCCATTACGCGTAGCGCCGCGCCATTTCGTCGGCTGCGGTTACCAAGGCATGCGCGATGCCCGGTTCGCTCGCCGAGTGACCGGCGTCCGGTACGATCTCTAGTCGCGCCTGTGGCCAGGCACGCTTGAGCTCCCAGGCGTTTTCTACCGGACACACAACGTCGTAACGCCCGTGAATAATGACGCCGGAGACACCTGCGAGCCGATCGACGTTGCGCAAGATTTGGTTCGGCGCGAGAAAGCTGTCGTTGACGAAATAGTGCGCCTCGATGCGCGCGAGACTCAGCGCCGTATGTGCCAAGCCAAAAAAATCGGTCACGGATTTTTTCGGTTGCAGTGTCGCCGCACGCCCCTCCCACAACGACCACGCCGTTGCCGCCGCGAGGCGTTCCGCGTCGTCGGCTCCGGTGAGGCGGCGATGATAGGCATGCAATAGGTCGTGGCGTTCCGCCGGCGGTATCGGTGCGATAAAGGCGTCCCAATAATCAGGAAAAATGCGATTTGCGCCTTCCTGATAAAACCAACGAATCTCGTGTGGACGACATAAAAAAACACCGCGTAGGATCAGCGCAAAAACGCGCTCAGGATGCGCTTGGGCATATACCAGGCTTAGTGTTGAGCCCCAGGACCCCCCGAATAAGACCCAGCGCTCAACGCCTAAGAATCGCCGAATCGCTTCGATATCGTCCACCAAATGCGGCGTTGTATTGTGTTCGAGGCTCGCGTGGGGTGTCGAGCGCCCCGCACCGCGCTGATCGAATAGCACGATGCGATAGCGTCGCGGATCGAAGAAGCGGCGATGATAAGGTTCGCAACCAGCGCCCGGCCCCCCGTGAACAAATAACACCGGCACGCCATCGTGATTGCCGCACTCTTCAATGTAGAGCTCGTGTGGTGCTTGCACCTTTAGCCGATGAATCGCGTACGGTTCGATTGTTGGATACATTAAAACGCGTCCCGCTCCACCTCGAGATAGGCGATGCTAATCAACCGACCGAGTCCCGCGTCGAGGTCGACCCAATTGCGATAGGCGGCCAGCTGCTGCAACACCGCTGGCCTCATATCGACGTCGGCGCGCCCGCGTGTATATTCGTGTCGCACGGTTTCTAAAATAATTGCGAGGAAGCGGCGAAACGATTCGGGCAGCTCGCGTCCGCCGACCGCACCGTGACCTGGGACAAAGTATTGCGCGCGCGTTTTGAGGGCAACATCGAGTGCCGCAATATTGCCGCGGAAGCTGCCGTCATCGAGACGCGGGGTGCGCCCATTGAACAAGTTGTCACCGCAAAACAAGACACCCTTGCCGATCACCTCGATCATAATGTCGCCATCGGTGTGGGCCGTGCCGGTGTGAAAAATGCGAAAACCTTGGCCGCCGATAGTGATCGTGTCGCCGTCGTCCACGGCAAGATCCGGCGGCTTGATCTGGGTGCCTCTCACCCCGCCTTGGGTTAATTGCATCATAAGGCTCAACCACTGATCCCCGGCGCCGGTGCGCGCCTGCTCGAGCATTTGCCGGTGCGCATAAAATACCGCGTGCGGCGCCGCGGCGTGAATGGCGCCGTTGCCGAGCCAGTGATCACCGTGAATATGCGTATTAAACACGCCGATCACGGGCGCGGGTGTCAACGTGGCAATTTTGCGCAACGCCATTTCCGCAACCTGTTTGCTGCTGCCGGGATCGACCACAACCACGCCATGCGGTGTCACTATTACGCCGACATTACTCATGAAGCCCTGATTTTCCGGGCTCGGAAAACCCAAAGGCCCTTGGATGATATAGACGCCTTCGGTGATGCGCGTGAGCGGATAGTCGGCGCGCAAGGGCGCGGCATCATTGCTAGGCCGCTGACAAGCGACCGCCGCTGTCATAAACCCAGCTAGCGCGATCGCACGGCCAAAACGAGACCCCGAGAAAAGCACAACCGACTCCGTTTTTTGCGCAGTATAACGGTAGTGCCGCTACCATCAATGCTACATTCGCGCTATTCTGCGCCGCCTTCATGAGTGCAAATATCGCGCGCGAAGTGGCCCGGCGGCGCACCTTCGCGATCATTTCTCACCCCGACGCCGGCAAGACCACGCTAACCGAAAAGCTATTGCTGTTTGGCGGCGCGATTCAGCTCGCGGGTGCGGTCAAGGGACGCAAGGCCGCGCGTCACGCCACGTCGGACTGGATGGAGCTCGAAAAGCAGCGCGGTATTTCGGTGACGTCCAGCGTAATGCAATTCCCTTATCGTGAGTGCATCATCAATTTGCTCGATACTCCCGGGCACCAGGATTTTTCCGAAGACACCTATCGCACGCTGACCGCGGTTGACTCCGCCCTGATGGTGATCGACATCGCCAAGGGTGTCGAAGCACAAACCATCAAGCTGCTCGATGTGTGCCGCTTGCGCGCGACGCCCATCACCACTTTCATCAACAAGCTTGACCGTGAAGGTCGCGAGCCGATCGAGGTGCTGGACGAGATCGAGCAAGTGTTGAAGATCCAGTGCGCGCCGGTGACTTGGCCGATCGGCATGGGCAAACGCTTTCGCGGCATCTATCACCTCGACAACGAGACGGTGCATTTGTTTTCACCGACACACGGCGGGCGAATCAATGCCGGTGAGGTCATTCGCGGCCTCGACAATCCCCGCCTTAACGAGGTCTTGGGCGATCAAGCCGATGAGCTTCGCACCGAAGTCGAGTTGGTGCGCGGGGCGAGTCATCGCTTCGATAAGGCGGCCTATTTGGCCGGCAAGCAGGCGCCGACGTTCTTTGGATCGGCGATTAATAACTTTGGCATTCAAGAACTCCTCGACACCTTCGTCAGCGTCGCGCCGCCGCCACTCGCGCGCGCCACCGAGACGCGCACAGTCACGCCGACCGAGGATAAGTTTTCCGGTTTCGTGTTTAAGATCCAAGCCAATATGGATCCGCAGCATCGCGATCGCATCGCGTTTATGCGCGTTTGCTCCGGCGCATTCGTACGCGGCAAGCGTCTATTTCACGTGCGGATCGGACGCGAGGTGCAAATCGCCAACGCGATTACCTTTATGGCGCAGGAGCGTGCGCAAATCGAGGACGCCTACGCCGGCGATATTATCGGGCTGCACAACCACGGCACCATTCGTATCGGCGACACCTTCACCGAAGGCGAACCATTAAAGTTCACCGGCATTCCGAACTTCGCGCCGGAACTCTTTCGGCGTGCGCAGATTCGAAATCCGATGAAGGCGAAGCAATTGCAAAAAGGGCTCGAACAATTAACCGAGGAAGGCGCGACGCAATTATTTCGCCCGTTGGCATCGAACGATTTGATTTTGGGCGCAGTCGGAAGCCTACAGTTTGAAGTGGTGGCACATCGGCTGCAACACGAGTACGGCGTCGATTGCGTGTTCGAGCCGGTCGCGGTTACCGCTGCGCGTTGGGTGCAGTGCGACGACAATAAGATGCTAAGCGAGATGGAAAAGAAATTGCGCGATCATCTAGCGCGTGACGCTGCCGGTGACTTGGCCTACTTGGCGCCGACGCGGGTAAATTTACAATTAACGATGGAGCGTTGGCCGCAAGTGGTTTTTAGAGAAACCCGCGAGCAAGCCTAACCAGAAACTATGCAATCTAAAACGCTAGCGATGATTAAAGCGTTGCTCGGCTTACTCATGGTCGCCGCCATGATTTTCCGTTTCGTTCAAGCATTGCGGATTGGAACGATGTGCCCACTGGGGTCGATGATTCCGGATCGTCGAAGCGACGGCATCGCGGTCGATAAGCTTGCCTATGATTCCAAGACACCGTTCACGGCCACGGCGCTGACATTATTCGGCGTGTAACGCGTCAACGGGATTCAGGCGGGCGGCACGCCGCGCGG
>CAZCAK010000072.1:0-7780 GCA_964496605.1 uncultured Acidiferrobacteraceae bacterium
CTCGACGCCGGTCGCCTGCAAACGACGCAGATGATCGTCGATATCCGGCGGCGTTACCGCGACGACATGGATACACAAATCGGGATGGACGTCTTTCCAGGCTAAGAAGCGATCGAGCACCGCAATATCGGCCGCGTTCCACCCAGACCAGACCGCACGCGTGCCGTTCCATTCCATGCGACTGCGCAACACTACTGCCCAATCACCGGCGAGACGATCCACGACATGCGGCGCGGTTTCGACTGGTGGTTCGCGCAGTAAGGCGCGCGCCGCGCCGAGCGCGGCGGTGGCACCGTCGCGATCCTGATGCGCGAGATCGAATTCGGTTTTAACGTATTCCGCCCAGCGCGCGACGTATGCGCGTTGTTGCTCCATGGCGTAATACAAGCGGCGAATCGTCGGACGATCCGCCGGATCGGCACGGCGCTCGAGAAACGCCACTCGTTCATGCAATACGGCCCAGGTGTAGAGCTCGCCCACCCATTCGACCACCGGAAACCAGCGCGCCTGCAAATCCGGGTCCTGCCACACGCGCGCACCCAACGCCTGCAAATGCGGCGCGATGAAGTCACGAAATTCGTGTAGTGCGCCATCGAGCGCGAGATTTTCGACAGTATTGGCCGCGCTTTTCGCGAAGCTTGCGAATAGGCCCGGCAAATCCTTTAACACCAGAAAGCGCTGAACTTCGTTGGTGCCTTCGTAAATATTGAGAATGCGCGCATCGCGGCGCCACTTTTCAATCGAGGCCTCGAGCGACGCCGCCATCGGTCCGATGATGCGCTCCATCCACGCGAATACGCGATGCAAACCTTCCGACGCGAGATATTTCGAAAGCGCCGCCTCGATGCGAAAGTCGCCGCGACTTAAGTCGGCGCGATCCATCAAACCCACAAGGCGCGCCGCCAAAGTTTGCAGACGATCGAGTTCAAATTGCGCCGCGCGACGCTCGCCGGGATGCGCCTGCCATAACGGCGCGTACAACGTCAAAATACGATCAACCATCGTGGCGCAACCGGTAACAAGACCGCCGCGACCGACGCTGAGTGTTTCGAGCGCGTTGACTTGGCCGTGACCGCGGAAGCCGATCAATTGGTCGATGCTCACACGCACACGCTCGAACGTGAGTTCGTTCGTCGGCGAGGCGCGTTGGCCGAGTTTGTTTTCGTTCGGACCGATACGCAGACCTTCCGAGCGTCGCTCAACCATGAAGCCGCATTCGCCGAATTCGGTCTGCGCGTATAAAGCGTAGCGATCACACACCGAGCCGTTGGTGATCCACATTTTATTGCCGGTGATTTCCCAATAGCGATAGATCCAGGCGCCGTCTTGTTTTAGCACCGTGCCAATGTCGTCGAAGCGATAAATGACGCCACCGTGGCGAATGTGCCGCTCACCGACATTGCGCGTCATGTCCCAGGCGCTATCGTCGAGCGTACCCAGCGCGCCATCGCTGAGGCGGTAACGCACACTGCGACCTTCAAATATCAAACGTTGCGCGTCGAGTAATACGCGGGTCTCGTCCGCGCCGTGCGGTGTAAAGCGATAGAAACCATGCGCATCCGGCGTGACCGTAACATTGCGCAACACCGCGCGGGTTTGAATCCCGCCGGTATCCGAACCGGCTACCGGCTCGGTCAAGGCGAACGCGCTGATTTGACCGGTCGCGAGAAAACGCAAGAAACGTTCGTGCGCTGCAAATCGCAGCGGTAGCGCCGATTGCTCCTCGATGAATATCTCGCGCGTGCGTGCGAGTAATTTGCGGCACTGCTCCAATTTGTCGGCCAGCGATTCGAGATCGCGCGCCTGCGCGGTCTGGACCATGTCCTGCAGTGCGACCAGATAATCGCGTGCGAGATATTTCAACGTCGAGCCGGGCGACATAAACATGTTGCGCGAGCGTTCACCGATGCGCGTGAGCTGGGCCTTTAACTTCGACGGCTCCGGATGCAATAGCATGCCGCGACCGACATCGAGGTCGTGTTCGAGCTCTTGCCACGCGCGGTTGTCACTTAGGCTCGCATTGAGCTCATGCTGCAGTCGCGGCAGATCTTGCTCGAGACCGAGAATCACCGGCATCGTGCCGATACTGGTACTCGCCATGATCAATAGACCGAGCGAGGTGTCGCCGTAACCCATGGTCAGCGTGTTCAGTATCGCGTACTGCGCCTTGTTCCAACCCTTCCCGCCCAAGCGCTCCGGCGCGATGGTGGCAAAGGCATTAAAGGCGCGCAGGCGCGCGATATCTTCCGGCGGGATGCCGTGCAGGCGATCGATATAATGACCGTAACGCTCGCCCTTATCGGGACTACGGAAACCGCTGCGCAATAGGCGCATGACGTCGGCGCGGGTTGAACGCAGAATCGGATCGCGCCGCAAATGCTCCGGCGTCAGCACCTCCGCGTCGCCGAGCAAACGCCCGTTTAAAAAGCTGCCGCTGCGATAAGCGAATTTGCCACTCGCGTCCCAGCGCAGGGGCTGACCACGTAAGGGTCGCGCGGCGTCGGCGTCGCGATACTCCGTTAATAGTGACGGCGCGATTTCGGGCTGCGACAAACGCCGACGCGTGAACATCAACAGGCTTTCAGTCGCGACATCCGGTTGCATTTCGCCCGCGGCACGCAATAACTCTTCGGCAAATGCGCGCGCCGCATCGCGATCGCCGCCGCTCGGTTGCGGCCATTGCATCAATACCATCGCATCGCGATAACGCGGTGCCAAAATGTCTTCTTCCGAATACGCCATGCCGCCAAAAATCTGCCCCGCCATCCACGGCACGCTGTCCATGCGTACGCCGGTGCGTGCATGGATCAAGTTCAACACACTTGGCGCGGCGTCGACGCAATGCGGCTGCGCCAAGTCCAATACGCGCAGCGTTTGCGCGATGCCGGCGAGCATGGTTTTGATCGCACCGAATTTGCCGATCGTGTCGCGACCTTCGCTGTCGCGTAGATCGCCGCGAAATTGCACGCGTTGTGCCGCATAGTCACGTGCGCGCTGCGCCAGCGTTTGCGCGCTTCCGCGCGCGAGGCACAGGGCCGTCTCGACCCAAGGTCCGGCCAGCACAAAGCGCGGCACATCGCTCGCGAGTTGATAGCGCAGCGGTCGTGCCGCATCGAGACCGGCCCCGTGTGCGCTCGTGGGGGGCGGCGAAAGCGATTTGCCGTTAATGTCGACGATATGCGTCGCGATACCCGATAACCAATTGGAAGCGCCGTCTTCCATGCGCGCAGCGACGGTTGTGAGTGCGTCGTTGATGTTGCGACCACAGGCGTCTTCCGCGAGATAGTGCTGCGCCGCGATCCATGCCAACGCCGGCGCCCACTGCGCCATCCAGGTTAAGGCCTCGGCACGCTGTAGGCGCGCCTGATCGATCCATTGCAATAAGGTGGCGCGTTCACCCGCGGTCCAGTCCCGCGCCGCGAGGGCACGCAATGTTTCCGGTGTAAAGATCGTGCGCAAACCATCCCAGGCATGTGCGCGCGCGGCACGTGCGTACGCCGCTTTGGCGAGTTGGTAGCGCGCAGGTGCCGGCAACGGTAGCACCGCGCGCAGCTCCGATTCCATCCAGCCATAAGCGCCGCGGTCCAACCACTGCTGCAGTCGCGATCGCAGCCAAGTATCACTGGCATCGCTGCGCGCGAGACAGTCGCGATAAAACGCCGTCCACTCGGGGCCGACCTGCGCCGGCCGCTGTTGCAAGGCGCGATACAATGCCGGCCATTGCGCGCCGGTTGGCGCAGTGACATCGGTATGCAGCGCGGCATCGATGGCACTCACAACGCTCGCATCGAATCCATAACGGCCGTCACCCGGTACGCGATAACTTAAGCGGTGACCGCTGGTGCGATTCCAATCGATACCGGGAACTGTCACACGGCAAGATTCGCACTTAATACAGTTTTCGTGCTGACTGTCGGCGCCACCCCAACGCGCGGTCGGTGTATACACCTCTGCCGGACAAACGTGACGCAGTTGCTGCGCGGCATCGTGACTCAAACGCGTCGGCAGAAAAATATGGCGCGGATCCGGTTGGCGCCGCGTCATCGGCGCAAGCCAAGCAGTTGGCGACAAGGGGCGTGACTTTAACGGCCACGCGAGCACCGCCTGGCTGCTCTCTTCGTGACGGTGATAAGGTCGCAGCAATAGCGCCCGCAGCGGAATGCGGCGCACTTTGTACGCCGACAGATCGCCCAACAAATGCCATGCACCCACGGTGCTGTCCTTTAATAGCGCCGTGCCACGGGCCATGAGGGTAAGCGTATGCGCGCGCAGGAGGCGCACGATCAGCGCCATGCGCATGCGCATCGACGGCAAACGACGACCATAAAAATGGCCGATCGCGCCTGCCACAATCGGGAGCAATGCGTCGCGATCGCGGGCGATGGTATGACGACCTTGCGCATCGATCGCGATAAATTCCACCTGCAAAGGCGCAACCTCTTCGCCGGCGGCACCGAGCTTCATGCCGCGAGTTAAGGGCAACACTTGGCGCAAGCTTGCCTGGAGGCGAGTCAGTTGTTGCGCCAACGCGCGCTGCCGCTGTCGGCGTGCCTCGACATCGGTCAGCCGCGCGCTATCGGCATATTGACCGAGAAGCGCCGGTAAGTCGTTGAACAGCAATCCACCGGCGTGAATCGCCGCCGGCCAGTGGCGTAGTAGTTCGGCGTTGTCGTACTCCGGCGTCGCCCGTAGTCGTGCGGCGTATTCTTGCTCCAGAGGTGCCGCGCGACTGGGTTCGCCGCGCTCGCGCAGACGGAGATAGCCATCGGCAAAAGCCAAGGCGCTGACGATCGCCGGGCCGATAAAATTCGGATACGGAAATTCCATGCCGATTCCAAGGGCGCCGCCGCCGACCGCAAGTCCGTCGCGCACCCAAATCGGTGTTTCGCCGACACCGCCGGCGCGAATCACTTTGGCGCCATACGCCACTTGGCGCGCGTCCTTTAAATACCCGTCGATCCCGGCGAGCTGCTTAATGCGCTCGAGTACCTGTGCGTGATCCGTCGGCAGTGTCGTTGCGAGCGCCGCCAGTGGCAAGACCACGCCGAGCGACAAGGTATCGTGATTGGTATAAAGGAATGCCGTGGCGTTGAGCGCGAGTGCGCGTCCCTTGTGGCGCCCGTTGCGCAAGATCCATTCCTGCGCCGTACCTTCCCTTGGACCAACGCCGAATCGCCGCTCGATCTCCGCTGGCGGCAATGAAAACACCGCCTTAATGCCTTGCGCGTAATGCGGTCGATCGATCCGCTCGAGCGCCTCGCGCGCCAGCAACCCCGCCGCATCGCCCTCGGCGATAAACACGACATCGGCGTCGATATTGCCGCGTTCGGTATGCACCCCGACCACCTGGCCATCACGATAGCGCAGACCGGTAACCGTGGTCGCGGGTAGTAGCGTCGCGCCGGCATCGATGGCGCGCGCCGCTAACCAGCGGTCGATTTTCGGACGCAGCACGGTCCACGCCTCACCGTAATCGTTGCCGGCATGCGCCCGTGCCTCAAAGCCCGCCGCGGCGGCGCCATCGTGGAAAAATAAGGCCCGGCGCGTAATCCGGCGCTCTTTCGGGGCCGCGGCCCATAGCTCCGGACCTAAAACATCGCCGCGCAGCAGCGGATCGGCGTGATAGACACAACCGGACCAATTTTCGGCGCCGGCATATTCGGCGCCTTCTAAAACCAGGACGCGCACACCGGCGCGGGCCAGCCGTAGCGCGGCGGCGATGCCAGCGGGGCCGGCGCCCACAATTAAGACTTCGGTGGTGCTCATGAAGAAGAAACGAATTCCATGTCGATACCCTCCAGTATAGTGATCGTCTCTCGCCAGGGCGTAGCCCTATGATAGAGGACGACGCAAGCGATCGGGCTCGGCCTTAAGGTCCTTGGGGAGGATCAGAACGTCTGGCCTGCCATGCTGCCGACATTCCCAGGAAAATATCCGCCGTTCCCGTTACGATGCAGACACCATGACCATTACCAGCATTCCGGCGCTAATTGCCCTGGCGGTAAAGGCTTTATTGCTTGTTTATGTACTCCGTTCGCCGCTCGATGGCCGAAATATACGGCTATTGCTGTTGCTCACCTTAGCCGCCCACAACATTTGTGAGATGCTGGTATTAAGCTTGTACCCCCACTACGGCGTCAGTCCGGGTGTCCTGCTCGCGGGGTACGGGTACATGGTCACCCTGGCGGTGACCGCCGCTACGATGTTGCATGTGGCACTCACCCTGAGCGGGACGAACTCGATGCCGAAATCCACTTGGCTCGGCATTTACCTGCCTACCGCTATTGTTGTTGTCCTACTGGTCTTTACCGATCACTTAGTAAAGGGCTTCGTGCCGATGAACGCGGTCACGATTATTCGCGATCCGGGACCGCTATATCCAGTGTTCGAGGGGTATCTCGTCGTCGATCTGGTACTGGCGCTTGCCGTGCCGCTCTATGCGGCAAAGTTCGGCGATCGACCGATGGCGAAACGCATACGCCTGCGGTGGTGGGTTATTGCGCTCGCACCGATGGCATCACTGATCATCTATCTCATTGTGGCGCGACACTTTGGGTTCACGCGCATCAGTAGCACGATTTACGTTCCAATCGCACAAACCTGGTTCCTCGTTTTTAGCATCTACGCCACCCACGGGTACCGGCTGGAGCCGGCGGCGTCCTTGCTGCCGTGGTCGCGCAGTCGTCGTCGCAAAACGATGCTGTACAAGAATATGGAGCACGCCTTAGCGGAGATCCGCGGACGACTCGGGCCACAGCAGATCGTCGATCGACTAGCATCGATATTCGAGTGCCGTGTCGCGCTGGTAACAAGCGGGAGTTACGTCACCTCGCCACCAGACGATGCGACGCTCGTTAGCGTCCCGCGGGGGGCCCTCAAGCAAGTCAATCGCACGTCAACGGTAGAGGAAATCGGCGCACACCACGCAGGGACCGCTCGCGTCTTGCGCGAGTGCGGCGTCGAGGTGGTTGCCCCATTCTTAGTAGGGAGTCGACGCGCACAGGGTTGGCTACTGGTCGGTAGCAATCAGACGGTTTACAGCCGCACCGATTTCATGCGACTGGAGCGATTGGCGGCGCAGCTTGCCGAGATATTGGTCGACCGTATCTTGGTCCAACGAAGGGAGCTGATTGAGGCGTATCGCGAAATTCGACGCCTACGTTTCGAAATTCGACGTATCACCAAAACCAGCGCTACTGAAATGGATACATTCCGTCGCATCGTACCCGCCGGCGCCGCATTGAAATCGCTGGCACAGCACATCGCCGAATACGAGGCCCACATTATCAGAGTCGCACTGGATCACTGCGGGCAAAATAAGGCGGAAGCCGCCCGCGTGCTAGGAACGAGGGCGAATACGCTACATTACAAGCTGCTGAAGTACGGCATTACCTAGACGAGTACGAGGCACCGCATTTTAAGTTGCCGAGAGACCGCTCTCCGGTCGCTGCATGGACCGCGCCGCGCCTGATAAAACATCGGGGTGAGTGCGGTAAGCAAATATCGCTCCGGCAATTGCTGCCGCGAGCGTGTCCCCCCAGCCTTGAACCTGGGGCCGGAAACCGACGTCGCACCAAAACAAGGTACCGCCCTCGAACCGTCCACAAAGAAAATGTGTATTGGTGGGTAGAAGGCTTAACGCCGCTTCGGTATCGCGGGTATAGGGTTTGCAGCCAGATGCGCCTCCCGGCCGGCCCAAATAATTTTCAATCAGCATGTCTGCTTTTTGACCGGCAGTGCGCAAATCGAGGATTATTCTTTGACGTTGGTCTGGGTTCAT
>CAZCAK010000073.1:0-7764 GCA_964496605.1 uncultured Acidiferrobacteraceae bacterium
GGCCGTTTCAAATTGTATAAGGCATCGATGGAGCAATTGCTGAACCCGCAGCAGCGCATGCCGAAGGTGACGCGTCTCGATCAACCGATTCGTATCGACGTCGGACCCAAGCTTGTGCAGGGCGATAAGGAGAAGCGCTTAGCTGGATTCGTCTTGGAAATACCCGCCGGTATCGGCGCTGGATTGCTCGGCAGCTTTCAACACAAGGAGTTATTCCGCGATATCGTGCTCGCGAAAACCGATCAGGCGAAGCTGCGCGCACGCCTGGCCGAGCGTGTCGGTGAACCGAATGTCGACGAGGCGGCGAAAACGATTAATGCGCTTGCCGACGAAGTCGTGTTGCATCCGCAGGAAATCATCCGCGCTGTCGGCCGGCGGCTCGATGTGTTGATCGCGTTATACAGCAATTGCCGCGCCGAAGTGGAGAATGCCGGACATCCGTTCGGCGAGGGTCTATCGCCGCAAGATAAGAAGGCGCTGACCGCCTTTATGGCAACTTTGTAGGGGAAAAATATGAAGCACCTAGCATTGGTCGTGGCAGCTTTGTGTGCCTGCGGTATCGCAGCCTGTCAAAAGAAGCCGAATGTCACATTCGCGCCCTACGAAGACGGTTATGCCAGTAAAATGGATTTTGCGGAACTTGAACAACGTTTTCCGCTCGACGCCACTCAGCTCAATACTTTGACGCCGGATAATCTCGCGAAGTTATCGCAAGAACAGGTCGATCAAATCTACGCGCGCTTGAGCTCCGGCCCGATTCCCGACGGTCCGTATGAAGGTGGTTTATTCTTCGCCGACGGCGGCGGGTTGAGACGTATCAGTCAAGTGCTCGGCGGTCTTAAGGGTTCGCTCGTGAATGTGAAGCTGGATGAACTGGAGCGCGTCGGTCAAGCCTTATGGAAGGGCAAGGTGTTTTTTAAAAGCGATAAGATTTTGCGGAACATGATTCGCGATCGCGATTATCTGAAACTAATTATCGACGGCGATCCCGATACCTTGCCGACACAGAACATCAACGGCAAAAAAACCTGGTTATTATTTCCTGCCAAGGTCTATTGCGGTCAGAGCTTACTCGATGGTCGGCGCGAATCGATTGTGATCGATTATGCATTTTCTGACGAGTTGCCTGGCTACCGCGAGAAGCCGGATTTCCTCGCCGGTCGCCGCGGGTTAAAGGTACGCGACGAGATCCGCATGGTACGGCCCGGCTTCTATCTAGGCCGTGCCTACATCGATCGCATGTTTGCTTTGAATTTTACCCTATACAACCCGCAGGTCGCTGATGCCGGGCGGGCGGAGTTTCTCAAGACCGGCGGGACCAACGACGAGTGTTGGATCGGCACGCAACGCGGTGCGCCGGGTTTGAAAACGGCGGCCTTGCATTAATCGCATGATGCCGCGGCACGGTGCGCGCATTCACCTTGATCGCAGTAGTGACCGCGATTGTGGCGGCAATCGCGGTAACACTGCGGCATGACCACTCGCAATCTGCGCCCGATCCGAAACCGTTATCGCTCGAGTGGGTGGTCGATCCGCAAGCTCGCGCACCTAGTTTACCGACCGCTGGCCGCTCCTTGTTCGATATCGTGACCATCGACACGCGCACCGAGCGACCGGTCTATGACATCCCGTTTCCTTTCGAAGCCTTAATGACGCGCCTGCGTCAGCGCGGTGCATTGGCCGCGCGCGATCTTAAGGTGGTGCTGATTCCTGCCGGGCGTTCATTGCAGCGTGCCGCGGCGGCGCCGGAGTTTTTTCGCTTTCCGCGTGTCGTAGTTGCGATCGACGGTGAACCGACGACGGCGGCTGCACCGCTACTGAAGGATCGGCTTTATCTCGGCTATCAGGAAAAGGCGGCAATTATTGAAGTGATTAGCTATAACGAAGTCGCCGGGCGTTTCGAATTTCAGATCGTTAAGGATTATCGCGCCGGCGCAACACCGCGTGTGCTATATGCCAATCGCACCATCTGCACCACGTGTCACCAAAATGCGGCGCCGATTTTTTCGCAACCGCTGTGGGACGAGACGCAAGCCAACGACGCCATTGCGACTGCGCTGCAACATGCGCGACGCGAGTTTTACGGTATCGCACCGCGGCCGGCGAGCGATACCGCGTACGCGATCGACAATGCCACCGATCGCGCCAATGCGCTTAGTCTTTATCAACGGCTTTGGGCCGAATGTATCGCGGGCGATGTGAGCGGCGAAAGACGTGCCGGTATTTTGCGCGAGGTACTGCGCTACGGCCTAAGTGCGCATGCCATGCCGGGCAGCGATCAAGAGCAATATCGTCATATCGCAGCGCACTGCGCGCGCGCGTGGCAAAACCGCTGGCCGCGGGGCTTGGCCTTGCCGAATCCTAATATTCCGAATCGTAATCCGTTTTTGCAGCGCATCGGTGACGGCGCGGTACAGCCGTTGGCGGCGCTCGATGTGCGCGGTGCCTTGAGTCGACGCGCCATTGAGGCCGAGGTGCCCGCGACGTTCGAGCCGTTGACGCCGCGCCCGCCACTCGATATCTGGCAGGCGTCAGATCCGGCGTTCGCCGACTTCGTGCGTGGGCTCAGTGGATTTATCGCACGCAGCGATTACATTGCAATCGATCGCGCCTTACGGCATCGCGTCGGTGCGAGCGCACGTACGCTCGATATCAATTGCACGCGGCGAGTTGAGGGCACAACCACAACGCGCGTGGACTGTCGATCGCCTTTGGTATCGTTGCAATTATATTTAGATACGCACGATGCCTCGCAAAATCGGCTTAGTGCGCTGCAGTTCGGCGCCGGTCCGCGGCTGACGGATATCGTTGTGCGTTCGCGCACACGTCGCGGGGCATTGGTGCTGGAGCCGATCGCGCGTGATATGGCATTTCGTATACCGAGCGGCACGCGCATCGATTCAGTAACGCTCCAAGGCGATCGCGGGTATCTCGCGCTCACGGACGATTTCTCGCCGATCGAGTCGCTGGTACCTGCCGTCGGCACAACGATGTCAGACGCGGTGTTCCGTCGCGCCGATGCATTGACGGCGGTCGACCGTGTGCTGGGAGGCTTGGCCGCGCAGATTTGTTGTGCCGTGCCGGCAAGGCCGGCGCCGGTCGCGGCCGAGATCCGCGATGATACGCCGCTGACTGCGGCGCTGGCACCAAATCTTGATCGCGAACCGGATTTGTTTCGGCATTATTGCGGTCGCTGTCATGCGACTGAAGAACATTTCCCGCCGAATTTTCTTCACGGCGCCGACGCCGCGGTCGAACGTCAATTGCAACAATGCGCCGAGCGGATCTACTTTCGTTTGTCCATGTGGGCACAGCCGCACAGCTCGCGTGCGAAGACGCCGATGCCGCCGACTTATGCGCTAGCGGCGCATGCGCTCGATGAGGCGCATTGGATCAACCACCCCGATCTTGCACGGCTGCGCGCCGCCGTGGTCGCGCGTATCGAAAAAGAATCGCCGCATGTCGCAGCACCGACCTTGCTGACACGCGACTATACGCAGTTGCGCGCCTGTCTCGCGCCGACGGCATCGATCCACTAGGAGGACGAAATAATGAAAACCATAGCGAAATCACATGAGATGCCGCTGCGTTCGCGCTGCAGCCGCATCCTGCTTGCGGTCGGGATCGTCGTGTTGGTGTTGGCGGCGTATCTCGCGGTACGTTTCGGACGCGATCGGCCGGTCGATTATCGCGATGCGGAACAGCATTTCAAATACGGTTCGGTCGGCAGCGAACATGAATTTGGCGTCCCGTACTGGTTATGGCGGGTATTGCCCGAGATGTTTCCGGAAAAATTACCGGGCAAGGGCTATGCCTCGCTGGGATTTATTTACGAGCCGGGCCACGACTTGCCGGTCGGCGTATCGAAACGGCGTTATCGCGGCTTTGATATGGTGTGGCTCAATTGCGCGTTTTGCCACACCGGCAGCGTGCGTGAAACGCCGACGAGCGAACGCCGCGTGGTCTCCGGTATGCCGGCGAACACCTTCGACTTTCGTAGCTTCACACGCTTCTTTCTCGAGGTCGGCATGGATCCGCGCTTCACGCCCGAGCGCGTATTGCTCGAGATCGACCGCATCGGTGGCGATCTCGATTGGCTCGACCGTGCCATTTTGCGGTACTACGGAATTTACTATGCACGCGAGCGGATGTTGTCGCTGCGCGGCCGCCTGGCATTCTTGGATAAGCAACCCGACTGGGGCCCGGGCCGCGTCGATACTTTCAATCCGCTGAAGGCGTATTTCAATTTTCCCATGGATAAGCTGCCACCGCGCGAACTGATCGGCACGGCGGACTTTCCCTCGATCTGGAACGTGCGCCCGCGGGATGGGATGCAATTGCATTGGGACGGCAATAACACCTCGCTCGAAGAGCGTAATAAGAGCGCGGCCCTCGGCGCCGGCGTTACGCCGCCGACCTTCGATCGCGTGCGCATGAAGCGCGTCGAAGATTGGCTACAAGATCGCAAGCCGCCGGCCTATCCGTTTCCGGTCGATGCGTCACTGGCCGCGAATGGCGAGCGTGTGTACCGCGAGTATTGCGCCGCATGCCACGGCAAGAGCGGTCAAGATTTTACTGGCGAGTATGTCGGCAAGGTCGAACCGATTGAAAAAATCGGTACCGACCGTCATCGGCTCGATTCCTATACCTTGGAAGTGAATGCGAATCAAAACACCTTGTACGCCGGCTACCCGTGGCGCTTCACGCATTTCCGCAAGACCGACGGCTACGCCAATATGCCGCTCGATGGCCTGTGGCTGCGCGCACCGTATCTGCACAACGGTTCGGTACCGAATTTGCGCGATTTATTGGAACCGAGCATCAAGCGACCGAAGGTGTTTTATCGCGGTTACGATGTTTACGATCCGAAGAATCTGGGATTTGTTTCCACGCTGGCGCAGGAAGGAGAGCGACGCTACTTCCGCTTCGATACCGCGGTTCCGGGTAATTCCAATAAGGGACACGAAGGTAAACGCTACGGCACCGATCTCAGTGCACGCGAAAAAGATGCGCTGATCGAATATTTGAAAACGTTCTAGGAGGACGCGATGAGAAGGGCACAACAACAATCCGCGCACGGTCGCGGCTGGAAAATCACCCTCGGTATCGGCTTGGTATTGGTCGTGTGGGGCGGCTTCGTCGGTTGGTATAAATTTTTTCGCGAAGTACCGCAGGCGCCATTCGCCAATGACGATAAACGCTTCATGTACGGTTCGCTCGGGGCCGAGAACGATCGCGGCATCCCGTATTGGTTATGGCTGGTGTTGCCGCGCATGTTTCCCGAGTACCTACCGGGGCCGGGCGGCTACAAGGCGCTCGGCATGGTGTGGGAGCCGGGCGAGGAGTTGCCGGTTGGCTTCACCAAAAAGACCGTGGGCTTTCCGCGCGTCGCGAACAATTGCGCCGCATGCCATACGGCGCAGGTACGTACCGCCGAGAACGCGCCGGTAACGTTTTATCCCGCCGGCCCGTCGCATACCGCGAATGTACAGGCGTATTTTCGCTTCCTATTCGCGGTGGCGCACGACCCGCGCTTTAACGCCGATAGCATCATGCGCGAGATTTCGCTGGTATACGATTTGCCGTGGTTCGACCGCGTGCTGTATCGCTACGCGATTATTCCCTTTACCAAGAAGGCGCTACTGCAGCAGGAAAAACAGTTCGCGTGGATGAATCGTAAACAAATACCGGATTGGGGTCCGGGCCGCGACGACCCGATGAACCTCACGAAATATTTCATGACCGAGATGGCGTACGATGAAACCACCGGCAACGCCGACTTCCCTTCGATCTGGAATCTCGGCGTGCGCGAGGGTTACGCGCTGCAATTCGACGGCACCACGCCGTCGCCGCGTTCGGTTTTGATCGATTCGGCCTTGGGCCTCGGCGCACGACCGGGCGAACCGTTTCTACAACAAATGGCCGACTTAGAAAAATATTTAAAGGCCTTGCCGCCGCCGAAATATCCCTACGCCATCGATCGCAAGCTGGCCTTGGCTGGACGCGAGGTGTACGAGCAACAATGCGCCGTTTGTCATGAAGTCGGTCGACCGCAATACGGCAAGATTGTAGACATGAAACAACTCGGCACCGATCGTGAGCGCCTCGACACCTGGACCCAGGCCGCGGCCGACACCGCCAACGCCAAGGTCAAGAGTATGGGTATCACGCGCGTGAATATGATTAAGACCGATGGCTACGTTAACGCACCGCTCGACGGCCTATGGCTACGCGCGCCGTATTTGCATAATGGCTCCGTTCCGAATTTACGCGAATTGCTCGAGCCGTCGGCGCGGCGTAGCAAAATGTTCTACCGCGGCTATGACGTTTACGATCCAAAGAATATCGGATTTATCGTGCAGGGTGAGGCGGCGCAGCGCGTCGGCTGGCGCTACGACACGGCGGTGCGTGGCAATGGCAACGACGGTCATCTTTATGGAACGCAATTGCCGAGCGCGAAGAAATCCGCCTTACTCGAATATCTCAAGACGCTCTAGTGAAACATCTACGTAACTGGCTTGTGATGATCGTGATCTGCGGCGCCGGCAGCGGCTGTGCGCCGCATATGCAATATCGCACGCAGCTTACTACTTGCAGCACGGTCGATGACCCGCGCGCCTGTGCCGATTACTTCATCGAAGAAAGTGGCGACTACTCGCTTGGGTTTGTCGAGTTCGACGATCAAGGCTGGTTCTGGGATCGCGAACAGATGGACCGTTTAATCGACCGTTTAAGTTTCGAGGTGAGTCGCCGCGATGTGCTCATGGTGGTATTTGCGCATGGTTGGAAACACAATGCCGAAGCTTGCGATACCAACGTCAGTTGTTTTCGCGAAAGCCTGCGACGCGTCCATGCGCTGGAGGTGCGCGCCGCCGCAGCCGAGAATCGCGTTGCGCGCAAGATCTTCGGCATCTATCTTGGTTGGCGCGGGCTTTCGATGAAGGGCGAGTGGCTGACTAATTTAACTTTTTGGGATCGCAAAAATACCGCGCATCAAGTTGGTTCCGCCGCAGTCACCGAGCTATTGGTGCGGTTGAATAGCATTCGCTACATTCGGCGCAATGTTACCGCCGAGCAAAAGCCGTCGCCGACACAATTAATTATCGTTGGGCATAGTTTTGGCGGCGCCGTAATCTACTCCGCGGTGTCGCAATTGCTAATCGATCGTTTCATCGATTATCGCGGTGAGGGTGTGCCGCCGGAGCCGTTCGGCGATCTGGTTATTTTGATCAACCCGGCATTCGAAGCGAAGCGCTATGAAACGCTGCATCAAATGGCCTTGCGCCGCACTTACTTGCCGGGGCAGGCGCCGATATTAGCGATTATCACCTCAGAAGGTGACGATGCCACCGGCACGTTTTTTCCGATCGGACGCCGGTTATCAACCGCGTTTGAAAAACAACGCGATGCCGACGAGGCGCAGGCGAACCGAAGCGCGGTCGGCCATTTTGCGCGCTATCGGACGCATACCTTGAAGGCCACCGCAAATAATGTGCTACCGCAGGGCGAAGCCCCGGTGGACGATTGCCATTGCCCATTTCTCAGTACCGGCGCCGATGCCGGCGATGTAGATTTGAAGGCCCTTGCCAATTTCAGAAAAAATTGGAGCCAAGGTTTATATCGGCCCGGTTGGGAGCAGGCATTCCCCGGGGCGGTGTTGCGCCACGATCCGTCGGAGGAAACCTGGAACGGCCGTCGCTCGCATCCATTAAATCCAATGTTTGTGATCGCGACCGACAACGAAATCATCAACGGCCATAACGA
>CAZCAK010000074.1:0-7758 GCA_964496605.1 uncultured Acidiferrobacteraceae bacterium
CGACCGCCTAGTGGAAGAAGAGCGGCTCGGCTACCGCCGCTTTTCCAGCGCGGCGCTGAACGCCCTCCGCAACTACAGCTGGCCGGGAAACGTGCGCGAATTAAAGAATCTGGTGCGGCGGTTGCTGATTCTTCGGCGCGAAGGCGAAGTCGATCTCGAAGAAGTCGAACAGGCCATCAAGAGCAGTGAGGCCCCGGAAGGCGAGGCGATTCCCGAAAGTTTATTCACCATGCCGTTGCGCGCGGCGCGCGATCGCTTTGAAAAGGCGTACCTGCAATATCATCTGAAGCGCACCGGCGGCAACGTAAGCGAGGTCGCGAACTTCGTCGAGATGGAGCGCACGCACCTGTATCGCAAGCTCAAGGGGCTAGGCATTAATCCCAAGAGCACTAAAGATGAGTAACACAGAAAGCTTGTATGGGCGTAATCGAAAATCTCGAAGGCATGTTGGCGCAGGGGCGCGATAGCGCCTTGTTACGTTACGGTCTAGGCCATGAGTACCTGAAACGCGGCGATCCTCGACTTGCAGTCACGCACTTTCGCCAAGCCGTCGCACTGGATGCACAGTACTCCGCTGCGTGGAAGTTGCTCGCGCAAGCGCTCGCAGAGAGCGGTGCTGTAAAGGAGGCCGCCGAAACCTATCGACGCGGCATTGAGGTTGCACAAGCGCGAGGCGATATTCAGGCAGCGAAGGAGATGCAGGTGTTCCTACGGCGCCTGGAAAAGGCGTCGCCCTAGTAAACGCGCGGCTCGCCGGGAGGCCGCGTCTTGAAGCGTTTGTGCACCCAAAAATATTGCGCCGGCGCGAGCAGCACTGTTTGTTCGATGGCTTGATTCATACGCACGGTATCGCGCTCGATGTCGTCGCTGGGAAAATTACTTAGCGGCGACGCAAACACCAAATCGTAACCGGTGCCGAAGCGGCGTTGCACAGTAATGCAGGGCACCACCGGCGCGTCACTCAAGCGCGAAAGTTTGCTCAAAGCCGGAACCGTGGCGGTCGATACGCCAAAGAACGGCACAAAAATGCTGAGTTTGCGTCCGAGATCCTGATCCGGCAGGTAGTAAAAGGCCTGGCCGGCACGAATGGTGCGCACGATTGGTTTTAGACCTTGCGCGTACTCAAACACTGTGCCGTGAAAGCGCTGGCGATAGCGACGATACAAGTAATTCACTACTGCGTTGCGCGTGTCTTTAAACAGGGCGACGCCGCGCTGCTCGAGCGAAAGGAAAATGCCGCCGACTTCCTGCGCCACAAAATGCGGCGTTAATACAATAAATCCGCGGCCGCCGGCCCGCAGCGCCTGGTAGTGCTCGCCGTTACGCACGTGCACCAAGCGTTGTAAGCGCCGACGCGAGGCCCACCACGCAATGCCGATATCGAATAATCCGCGACCGAGGGCGCGAAAGTGCCGTCGGACGAGTTGTCGCCGTGCGCGTGCCGACCATTCGGGAAAACAGAGGCCAATATTAATGTACGCGATGCGCCGCCGCGGAAAATGTACCGCGTAAAATAGCATTCCGAGCGCACCGCCAATCCACCACAAAATCGGTAAAGGCAATAACACTAAGGCGCGTAGCAGCGCAATGCCGATCCACGTCGGCCAATAGCGCGGATGGATCAAAGATTCATTGCGGCTTCTAGTCATATACCCGCGGTTGATTGCGGTCGGCGCGACGTTTAAAGCGTTTGTAAATCCATAAATACTGTGCCGGCTCGACCCGCACGGCGCGTTCGATCGCGGCGTTCATGGTGATTGCGTCGCGCAATCTATCCGCCGATGGGAAATCGGTGAGCGGTGCATAGAACTGGAGCTCATAACCGCGGCCCCAAGAGCGGATGCGCGTAACGCAAGGAATGACTACGGCGTCGCTCATTTTCGCCAGCCGACTGAGGGCGGTGACCGTTGCAGCCGGTACGTTAAAAAAAGGTGCAAACACCGTATCGCTCTCGCCCGGGTCTTGGTCCGGTAAATAATAAAACGGCACGCCGTGACGCAGGCGTCGCACCAAACTTTTCAGGCTGGCGCTGTGCTCGATCAAGTGTGCCCCATAGCGTCCGCGTCGGCGCAATACGCGATCGATTACCGGATTTTTTGCCGCCTGGTACATCGTCATCATTTCGCGCTCGGGGGATAGGCGAATCCCGCCGATATCGAGCGCGAGAAAATGCGGTGCCAACAAAATGATATTGCGCCCGGCATTCAGGGCCATGTCGTAATGCATGCGATCGCGCACGCGTACCAGGCGGCGAATGCGCGCGGTCGATCCCCACCACGCAATCGCGGCCGCTGCCAGCGACTCGCCCAGTAATTGAAATTGCCTGCGCATGACCCGCCGGCGTGTGCGCAGATTCCATTCAGGAAAGCACAGCTTAAGATTGATCTCAGCGACACGGCGCGCGGGACGCGCAATATAGTAGGCCAGCATTCCCACGACCCAACCCAACATCGCGAGCACCGGCAACGGCAGCAACGTCAAGCCGCGCAGTACCAGCACCAACGACCACGCCGGCCAGTAACGTATAGCGTGCGGATTTTGCGATTCAGCCATACGGCGATGGCGCGCCATCCGGCCGGGTTTTAAATCGCTTGAACGTCCAGAGATATTGCTCCGGGATCGCGCGCAAGCCGTCCTCGATCGCGCGATTAACAAGCGTGGCATCTTGCACCACGTCACCACTGGGAAAATTGGTCAGCGCCGGGTAAATCACGAGGTCGTAACCGCGGCCGTCGGCGCGACGCTGCGGGATGTACGGCAAGACCGCGGCACCGGTTAACTGCGCTAAACGTCCGACGGTAGTGAGCGTCGCCGCCGATACGCCGAAAAACGGCGCGAAGACCGCGTCGTCGAGACCAAGGTCTTCGTCGGGCAAATAATACAAACCGGAACCGGATTTGAGGCCGCGCACCACCGGCCGCAGGCCTTGGTCGCGCGTGAAGAGTGAGCCGCCGAAACGCAAACGTCCCGCCGTGATGTAGCGATTGATTAGGGCGTTACGCGTCGGCTTAAACGGCGCCACCAGCGGAACGTAATGCGCAATGACTGCACCCAACTCGATACCGACGCAGTGACAGGTGACAAGAATGACGCGCTGGCCGCGCGCCACGGCCGCATGATAGTGCTCGATACCGACCACACGCGCGAACGCCAAAAGTCGTCGTTCCGGTGCCCACCATAACCAGCCGACATCGAGCGCCGACTGCATCGCCACACGGAAATGTCGCCGCACCAGACGGCGTTGTGCCGCCACTGATAGAGCGGGGAAACACCACTTAATATTAAGTCTGGCCACCCGGCGTCGCTTAGCATTAAGTAGGAAATACAAATCGCCTAGTGACGCGCCGATCGCGGCCCAGAGGCGTCGCGGCACGACCAAACCCAGGCGCAAAAACCCGAGACCGAGCCAGATCGGCCAATATCGCGGTCCCAAGAATGCGCTCAAGGGGGCCGGTTGATATCCGTAACGTTCTACCGCCATGTGTTTTGGGATATTGCTGCTAGGAATCACGCCGTAGGCGCGCGATATCGTAAGTTATTTAGATAGATCATGGGATAACCTAGTGTCGTCCCCCACTTATGCCTACCTGATCGTTAATTAGAGGTGCGATATTGCGAACCGGCAACTCAGAGGCCGATTTTGGATCGTTTTCCCCCATGAGCGGCCGCATGGCGGTCAATAAATTGGCAAATAATCGCTTATTGTGGGTTTCTTGCGCCGCTAATAGCGCCTTCATCTGTGCCCGCTGAGTGGGGACACGAAAGCAAGCTGGGCAGTTGTCCGGGATGACCGGTAGTTCGGCACGTTGGGCAAAATCCGCTAATTGGCGTTCGCGCACATAAATAAACGGCCGAATAACACGCACGTCGCCGGCGTCATTTTGATAACACGCACGCATGGTACGGAGGCTGCCACCATAAAAGGCACTCATTAGAAACGACTCCGCCAGATCATCGAGATGCTGCGCTAAGGCTAAGACGTTATAGCCCTCGCGCCGCGCGGTCTCGTAAAGCACGCCACGGCGCATGCGCGAACAGTAAGCGCAAAATGAATCTCCGCGCATAGTGGTCAAGGCGCGCTGCATGATCGCCTGGGAGCGGTAGTAATACGGTATGTCCAGATCGGCCAAATATGACTGTAACGGCCGCGGATTGAATCCCTCAATTTGCGGGTCGACGGTACAGACCCCGAGCGCAAATGAGACCGGTGCCTTTTGGCGCAGGTGCATCAGCACCCGGAGCAGGCTTAGGCTATCTTTCCCACCGGAGAGACCAAGTAAAATTCGATCGTTCGCTTGAATCATGCGGTAATCCGCAATGGCCCGACCTGTCGCACGTACAATCGGTTTCGGTGGCGTTAACGTCAGCCGGTGTGTCGATGGTGTATCAAGATGCATGGTCTTATAGTAACGCCCTTCACGGATTGGAGTGAGACATGAGCGAGATAAAATCGCTACATCCGAAAGAAGCGTGGGAGTTGCTGCAACACAACGCCAACGCAGTCCTGATCGACGTGCGCTCATCCATGGAATATCTATTCGTCGGCCATCCGCAGGGTGCGGTGCACATCGCCTGGCTGGAAGCGCCGGAATGGACGCCAAATCCGCACTTCGTTTCCGAAGTTCGGCGCGCCGTGCTCGGCGGCGCCAGCGGTAGCATACCGATCATACTGATTTGCCGCAGTGGCGTGCGCTCGCTCGAGGCCGGCAAAGCCTTGGTCGCTGCAGGGCTGAAAGTCGATAACCACGTAGCAGAGGGGTTCGAAGGCAAGCTCGACGATCACCATCATCGCAGCAGTATCGGTGGCTGGCGCTACCATGGGCTTCCCTGGGAACAAAACTAGCGCGCGGGGCCGATGTAAGGGGTAGGTTCAGCCGCGGCGAGTTGCTACACTGCGCGCCATTAACAACCCCGCTGTGGAGTGACGTAATGGCGAAGTCCTACCTATTTAGTTCCGAGTCGGTTTCCGAAGGGCATCCCGATAAAGTCGCGGATCAGATCTCCGACGCGATTTTGGATGCGATCTTAACGCAAGATAAGCGCGCGCGCGTCGCCTGCGAGACCTTGGTCAACACCGGTATGGTGGTGATTTCCGGCGAAATCACGACTTCGGCCTGGGTCGACATGCCCGAAATCGTACGCGGCACAGTCAAGCGTATCGGTTATGACGCGACCATGGGCTTCGACTGGCAATCCTGCGCCGTGCTGACCGCGATCGATAAGCAGTCGCAAGATATTGCGCAGGGCGTCAACGAAGGCGAGGGTCTCGACCTAGAACAGGGTGCGGGCGATCAGGGCTTGATGTTCGGCTATGCCACCAACGAAACCGACACGCTGATGCCGCTACCAATCACCCTGGCGCATCGCTTGATGCAAAAGCAAGCCGAGATACGCCGCAGCGGACGCTTGCCGTGGTTACGTCCCGACGCCAAATCGCAAGTCACGATCCGTTACGAAGACGGCAAGCCGGTCGGCATCGATACCGTCGTGCTGTCGACGCAACATGCACCGGATATCGAGTACGGACGTCTGAAGGAAGCCGTCATCGAAGAAATCGTGAAACCGGTATTGCCCAAGGAATGGTTGAAAGACGTTAAATATCTGATCAATCCCACCGGACGTTTTGTTGTCGGCGGGCCAGTCGGCGATTGCGGTCTCACCGGTCGTAAAATTATCGTCGATACCTATGGTGGTATGGCGCGTCACGGCGGCGGTGCGTTTTCCGGCAAGGATCCGTCCAAGGTCGATCGCTCCGCGGCGTATGCCATGCGCTATGTTGCCAAGAACATCGTCGCCGCCGGCCTCGCCGAGCGTTGCGAACTCCAAGTCGCCTATGCCATCGGCGTCGCGCGCCCGGTATCGATTCATGTCGAGACCTTCGGCACCGGTGTGGTGCCGGAGGAACAGATCGAGGCGCTGGTGCGCGAGCATCTTGATTTGCGGCCGAAGGGCATTATTCAGACGCTTGATCTCCTGCGACCGATCTACTCACCGACCGCCGCCTACGGCCATTTCGGCCGTACCGAATCAACCTTTAGTTGGGAGCGCACCGATAAGGCCGCAGTCCTAGCTGACGCCGTCGGCGCCAAAAAAGTAAAGGCCATACACGCCAAATAAGAAGGATCCATCATGACCGCTGTCACAAATCGCAAGGGCGACCAAGACTTCAAAGTTGCCGATTTAAGTTTGGCCGAGTGGGGTCGCCAGGAAATCGCGATCGCCGAGACCGAAATGCCTGGACTCATGGCGCTGCGCGAAGAATACGCCAAGCAGCAACCGCTGAAGGGTGCGCGCATCGCCGGCTCGCTTCACATGACGATCCAAACCGCGGTGTTGATGGAAACCTTGGTAGCGCTCGGCGCCGAAGTGCGCTGGTCCTCGTGCAATATTTTTTCCACCCAGGATCATGCGGCAGCGGCGATGGCGGCGCGCGGCATCCCGGTATTCGCCTGGAAGGGCGAAACCGAAGACGAGTTCTGGTGGTGTATCGATCAAACCATTTTTGGCCCGAATAACTGGCGCCCGAACATGATCTTGGATGACGGCGGCGATCTGACCTTGGTCATGCACAACAAACATCCGGAACTGCTGAAAGAGGTTCGCGGCATTTCGGAAGAGACCACGACCGGCGTACATCGCCTTTACGAACGTCAGGCCAAGGGCAGCCTTTTGTGTCCCGCGATTAATGTGAACGATTCGGTCACGAAGTCGAAGTTCGACAATCTATATGGATGTCGCGAGTCGCTTATCGATGGCATCAAGCGCGGTACCGACGTCATGATCGCCGGCAAGATCTGCGTCGTCTGCGGTTATGGCGATGTGGGCAAGGGATCAGCGCAGGCGTTTCGCGGCATGGGCGCAACCGTATGGGTCACCGAAATCGATCCGATTTGCGCGCTGCAGGCAGCAATGGAAGGTTACCGTGTGGTGACCATGGACGAGGCGGCGCCGCTCGGCGATATCTTCGTCACTGCCACCGGTAATGTCGACGTCATTACCCACGATCATATGAAGGCGATGAAGCACGAGGCGATCGTCTGCAACATCGGCCATTTCGATTCTGAAATCGACATCGCCGGATTGAAACAGTACAAGTGGGAAAACATTAAACCGCAAGTCGATCACGTGGTATTCCCCGACGGCAAAAAATTAATCGTCTTGGCGGAAGGGCGTTTGGTGAACCTCGGTTGCGCGACCGGCCATCCCAGCTTCGTGATGTCAGCCTCGTTCACCAACCAGGTAATGGCGCAGATAGAGCTGTTCAACCACTATAAAAATTATGAAAAGAAGGTCTACACCTTGCCGAAGCATCTCGACGAAAAAGTCGCGCGCCTACATTTGAAAAAAATTGGCGCACATTTGACGCCGCTTTCGGATAAACAAGCGCAATATCTTGGCATTAAAAAAGACGGTCCGTATAAACCGGACCATTACCGCTACTAGCGGTCATTCGCCCGCATCGCCGGCGACGCGCCGGCGAGTGGTTTATGCAATCGCAAAAACAACACCCGCGCGTATTTAGTTTCGAATTATTTCCGCCGAAGACCGACGACGGCGTGCGTAATCTGCGCGCAACCGTGAATCAGTTGGCGCAATTGAAGCCGAAATTTTTTTCCGTCACCTTCGGCGCCGGTGGCTCGACGCGCGATCGCACCTTCGAAACCGTGCGTGACATTCAAAGCCGCGAGGGTATCGAGGCGGCGCCGCATCTATCCTGCATCGGCTCGACGCGGGAAAATCTGCGCGAGATCCTCAACG
>CAZCAK010000075.1:0-7563 GCA_964496605.1 uncultured Acidiferrobacteraceae bacterium
GCGCAAGCCACGGTCTTGCCCTTGGCGCTATCGCATCGTGAGATCAACGAAAAGCTCGGCCTCGACGGCGAATACAGCGAAGCGGTAGATCACTTCCTACATTCACTGGGCCTAAAGTTTTAAGACGCCGCTTCGTTTTTATAGGCGCCGCGGATATTCATCGCGGCCAAGGCCAATTGCAGCACGATGAGCGCGTAGGCGTCGACATGCCAGCCCCATACAATCCACAGCACATTACTTAATAGGAATAACCAGAAGCCGATCTCGCGCCGATGCTTGCGCAAAGATGCCACCAACCACGCCGCCGCGATTGTCACGACCATGGCCGGCCATTGAATGAGATCTAAATATTCCATCGGCCCACACCCGCTTAAACGCGAACATTATTAATGCCGATGCCGATGATGCATATCCGGATAATGGGCATGCGTGTGTGTCAGCGGTGGGTGATGATGTGGATGCACGTGCGGCTCGGTACCGTCCCAAGGGAAATCGTGGGTGTGTCGATGATGCGCATCGTGAACGTGCGCATGCGTGTGGTCCATCGCCTCATGCGTATGGCGATGCACATGACGTTCGCTCAGATGCAGCCATACACCCGTTGCCATTAATGCCGCCGCAATCCAAAACAAGACATCGCCGTGTTGTCCGCTCACGATCAACGCCAGCAGCGCACCAAAAAACGGTGCAGTGCCGAAGTAGGCGGCGGTGCGCGCGGTGCCAAGATGACGCAAGGCAAGCACGAACAATACGAGGCTCACGCCGTAACCCAGGAAACCGACCAGCAGCGTACCGGCCGTTGCGAGCGTCGAGGGTAATGCGCCGCCAAGACTCAAGGCCAGTAGCGTATTCACGCCGCCAGCGATGAAACCTTTGATCGCCGCGATGGCGACCGCGTCGGCGTGCGCAATACGCCGCGTGAGATTATTGTCGATACCCCAGGCAGCGCACGCGGCAACGATGGCGAGCATCCCGACCATGCCGGGTGTATCGAAGCGGCCTTGCCACGACAGCAGTACGCCAGCGGCGACAATCGCAAAAAATCCTGCCGCTACGCGTCGATCGACGTTTTCTTTAAAGATCCACCACGCGATCAGCGCCGTGAACACCGCCTCAAAATTCAATAGCAGTGCCGCACTGGACGCCGCGACACGCGTCAAGCCGAACAGCAATAGCACCGGTGCGAGGCCGCCGCCGAGCGCAACCGCGGCAAGCAACCATGGCCAGTCGCGGCGCTGCAGCGGCACCTCACCGCCACGGACCATGCGCCAAAGGCCGAGACCGAGGCCAGAGCCCAAGTACAGCAAACCAGCGATGAGCAGCGGCGTTGCCTGCGCTTGCCGCAGTAGAATCTGCGCCAAGGGCACGCTCAGCCCGAATAATAGGGCGGCGGCCAAGGCCTGTGCGATGCCGATTGTGCGCATCGCGCCAGTATAGCGAATTCCAGATAGGCGGTTTTCGCTCGCTCCACGCCTCAGGCTATAATGCCCGCGGTCGCTATCATGCCGCGTTTATCCTCTCCCCTTCGTCGCTTCTGGCGGCGCCATCGCCGCAATCTCTTCATCGCGGCCGGCGTCCTCCTCGGCTTGTTCGTGCTGTACGTGGCGTATCTCGATCACACGGTACGGGCACAATTCGAAGGCAAACGTTGGGCACTACCGGCGCGGGTTTACGCGCAGCCCTTGGAATTGTTCGCGAAGAAAAACTACACCGCGGAGCAGCTCGCGCAAGATCTGCGGCAACTCGGTTACCAGCTCGGTGACGATACAACGACACCGGCGACGTATCGCCGCAAAGACGAGACGGTCGAATTCGTCACGCGGCCATTCACCTTCTGGGACGGCGCGCAAAATGCCTTGCGCATACGCGCGGTGTTTCATGGCGATCACCTGGCGGCGCTCTACGATCTCGATACCGAGAACGCGATTAATATCGCGCGCGTCGATCCGTTAATCATCGGCAGCATTTATCCGGCGCATAATGAAGATCGCGTGCTGGTGAAACTATCGGAAGTGCCGGCGCGACTCACCGCTGCGTTGATCGCGGTGGAAGATCATAGTTTCTATCGTCATCACGGCGTCGACCCGCGCGGTATCGCGCGCGCCACCGTGTCCAATATCCGCAATACCGGACGCAACGTTCAAGGCGGCAGTACCTTAACGCAACAACTGGTCAAGAATTTTTATCTCACCAGCGAACGCACGCTGCGACGCAAGATCAACGAACTGATTATGTCCTTGCTGCTGGAGTCACATTACAGCAAAGAGGAGATCCTCGAAGCCTATATCAACGAGATCTATCTCGGCCAGGAAGGCAGCCGTGCGATTCACGGCTTCGGTCTCGCAAGCCAATTTTATTTCAACCGCACCGTCGGCGATCTCGACAACGCACAGATCGCATTACTGATCGGCTTGGTAAAAGGTCCGTCGTATTACGACCCGCGGCGTCACCCCGAGCGCGCCCGTGCACGGCGCGATCTGGTGTTGGGTGAAATGCAACGACTCGGTGTGTTGAGCGAAGGCGAAATGCTGGCGGCAAAGGCACAGCCATTGAATGTATTGCCGCAGGCGCCGAGCGGCGCCTCGCCGTATCCGGCGTTCCTGGATCTGGTACATCGGCAATTGCGCCGCGATTATCGCGAGGATGACTTGCGCTCCGAAGGATTAAAAATATTCACCACGCTCGAGCCGCGCACCCAGACCGCGGCGGAACAGGCGTTGGTCATGCGACTTAACGCCTTGGAGCGCGACCGTGGCATGAAGCCGAAGACCTTGGAGGGCGCGATTGTCGCGACCAATGTCACCAACGGCGAAGTCTTGGCAGTGGTCGGCGGCCGCGATATCCGCTTCGCGGGCTTTAATCGCGCGCTCGATGCCGAGCGCTCGATCGGATCTCTGGTAAAACCGGCGGTGTATCTCACGGCCTTGGAACGGCCGCAGGATTACACGCTGGCGACGCCGCTCTCGGACGACGAACTTAAATGGCGCGATCACGGCGGTCAGGAATGGGTGCCGCTCAATTACGATAAGAAATATCACGGCCGCGTCGCGTTACAGACGGCCTTGATTAATTCTTATAACGTTTCCACAGCGCGCCTCGGCTTATCGCTCGGAATTCCGAAGGTCATCGATACCCTGCATCGTCTCGGCGTCGAACGCGATATACCGGCGTATGGTGCAACACTCTTGGGTGCGATCGGTCTGACGCCGCTCGAGGTGACACAGTATTACCAAACCTTCGCCAGCGGTGGCTTCCGCACCCCACTGCGCGCGATCCGTGAAGTACTCACGGCGCAGAATGAACCCTTGCAACGTTATCCCTTATCGGTGAAGCCGGCGATCGACCCGGGGCCGCTTTATTTAATCGTCAGCGCCATGCAGGAAGTCGTACGCAGCGGCACCGCGGATGATTTACGGAAGTACGTCGCGCCGGAAATTAATGTCGCCGGAAAAACCGGAACCACTAACGATCTACACGACGCTTGGTTCGCCGGCTTTACCGGCGATAAGCTGGCGGTGGTCTGGGTTGGACGCGATGATAACGGACCGGCGCGACTCACGGGTGCGAGCGGCGCCATGACCGTATGGGGCGAAATGATGTCGCGTCTTAATCCCCAGCCCTTAATCCTCGCACCGCCGGACGATATTGAACGCGTATGGATCGATCCCGACACCTTGCTTCGCGCCGACGCGTCCTGCAAGAATGCCATCGAGTTGCCGTTTATACGCGACTCGGCACCGGTGCAAACCGCACCCTGCGCCGAGCGCTCGCCGGCCAAGGCCATCAAAAACTGGTTCAAACGACTGTTCGGAAAATAATGCGCTTAACGATCTCAGGCACGCTCGCGGTTCTATTCGTTTCAATCTTATCCGCCGGCTGCGCATTGCGTGCACCGGAAGTGGCACCGCTGTCGGATAATCCCGCGGTTTTGAGTTTGCTCGATCAAGCGAAGACCAATATTGCGCAAAACCGACCCGATAATGCCGGCGCGGAATTGGAACGGGCCTTGCGCATCGAGCCGCAGAACGCGGCGCTGTGGTCGGAACTGGCACGCGTACGCTTATTACAGTGGCAACCGGAACAGGCGGCGAATCTCGCGGCGAAATCGAATGCCCTGGCCGGTAATAATCGCGGTTTACGGGCGCAGAATTGGCGCTTAATTGCACAGGCGCGTACCGCGCTTGGCGATAACGCCGGCGCCGACGACGCCATGCGCCGCGCCGCACACAACGAGAAATAACAAACGATTTTAAGTAGCGCCTAAAGTGCGGGTTTTAACGAAAGTCGAAGCGCGTACTGAAAAATAATCGGCTGGCGTCGTAGTCGTACAGCGGGGTGTTGAACTTATTGGCGGTGTAGTCCGCCTGCGCCCGCAGGCGCCAATTCGGTAATACCTGCCAATCCCAACCGGCGGCGAGACGCGCATACGCCTCGTTGCGTTGATTCAGCCACAGCGACTCTGGATCGTCGTAACTATTGCGTTGCAGCTTAAGCGCAAGGAACGGTGTGTGATCCTTAAACGGCGAAAACTGTCCGGCGGCGGTGACGCCATAATAGCGCCGGCCCAAAAATTTGGGCGCACCGTCTTCCGGCGTCTCCTCACCGACGAATAAACTGCCGCCGAGACGCGGGCCGGCGTCGCCGCGATAGCGTCCGTCCCAGGCGAGCGTCGCGCCATAGGCGTTGGTGCGCCGCGGGGCATTCGCGTCGTATTGATAATCGCCGTATCGCGCCGCGAGTCGGAACGCATTACTCGCATCCCAACGCTGATGCCATTCCATACCGACGCGATTGGCGCTAAGTCGGTTCGGTTCGAATGCGGTGCCGCCCTCGCCGTCAGAATCGAGGCCGTCCGCACGCTCGCCCAAATTCGCGCTGCGCAAACCATCGAGCCGATCCGGCACTGTTGAGGAAAATCGTAGACCCCAGGTGTCGCCGCGCGCCGGGTCGAGGACTAATACAGTGGCACTGTCGCGGCGCGGCGCGTATGCATCCGGTAGCCGCAGCTCGCTAATCGCTTCGGACGCCACCAACGCCATACCGGCATGCGCATCGACACCGACGAGAACACCCATCGCGAATAAGAACAGCGATAAGCGCGGCGGCACCGCAGTACGAACAATAGTGAGGGGATTTTGCTTACGCCGCGACAGGATCATGTAGCGATCATAGCCCAGAAACGATTCGGCAATGACGGCGCGAAACAAAAAAAATCTCGCCCGCTGCAACAACCGCGCCAGTCGGCAATACGCTTGCGCCGAAACCTAGGCCGCCTCTTTCGCGTACAAGAAACGCATCACGCGCGCACGCAAATCGATATAGCGCGCATCGGCGGCGATGCGTAAACGATCGCGCGGTCGCGCCAACGATACCTGCGCGATTTCGCCCACGGTCGCTCCCGGTCCCTGCGTCATCATGACGATGCGGTCTGCGAGCAAAATCGCCTCGTCGACGTCGTGCGTCACCATGATCACGGTGGTGCCAATATCGGCGACGATGCGCATTAATTCATCCTGCAATTGCGCCCGGGTCAATGCGTCGAGCGCACCAAACGGCTCGTCCAAGAGCAATACCTGCGGTTGCATCGCGAGCGCGCGCGCAATACCAACGCGCTGCTTCATGCCACCGGAAATTTCGTGGGGAAATTTCTCCGCCGCATGGCCCAAGCCGACCATCGCCAAGGCCGCGTGCGTGCGTTGCGCCAAGGCGCTGCGCTTTTCGTTCTTGCCGAATACGCGCTCGACCGCGAGATAGACATTGTCGAAGCAACTGAGCCAGGGTAATAACGAGTGGTTTTGAAACACCACCGCGCGCTGCGGGCCGGGTCCGGCGATCTCGCGTCCGGCGCAAATGAGATTGCCGCGCGTCGGTGTCAGCAAGCCGGCGACGAGATTCAACACCGTCGACTTGCCGCAACCAGAGTGCCCGATGAGCGCAACGAATTCGCCTTGAGCGATATTGAGATTCACATTATCGAGCGCGACGAATTCGCCTTGGCGGGTGCGAAACACCATATCGACCTGCTCGACTTGTACATAACGTTCTTGCATGGTTCTTTCCTAGTAATTGAATCGACGCGCGAGCAGCACCAGCATCTTTTCCAAGGCGAGGCCGACGACGCCGACGATGAAAATCGCGATGATGATGTTTTGTACGTTCAGGTTATTCCACTCATCCCAAATCCAAAATCCCAATCCGACGCCGCCGGTGAGCATTTCCGCGGCGACGATGACGAGCCAAGCGACACCGATCGACAGCCGCACCCCGGTCATGAGATAGGGCATCACCGCGGGCAACATTACCTTGGAGAACAACTTCCACTCCGAGAGATTCAATACGCGCGCAACATTGAGATAGTCTTGTGGGATCTTGCTGACGCCGACCGCGGTATTGAGGACCATCGGCCACAAGCTAGAAATAAAAATTACCCAGATCGCCGCCGGTTGCGCTTGTTTGAAAATATAAAGACCGATCGGCAACCACGCGAGCGGCGATACCGGACGCAGCAGACCGATGATGGGCGCAGTCATATTGCGCAAGAAGGCGAAGCGCCCGATTAGGAATCCGGCCGGAATACCAACCAAGGCCGCCAGGCCGAAACCGAGGGCGACGCGCCCCAAGGAGTGCAATACGCTCCAACCGACACCTTTATTATTCGGGCCGTGATCGTAAAACGGATCGCTGAACAATTTGATCGCGCCCTGCGCGGTATCGAGCGGTCCCGGAAAGCCGCTCGTATGCGCCGCGATCGCCGCCCACAAGAGCACGAACAAGCCAAAGCCGACGATGGGCGCCGCAATCGCCTGCGCACGCTCGCGCCACAACTCGTTGCGTGCCGGCGCCGATCGCGGTGGCCGCGCCGGTGGCACGACCGGAGATGGTGTCGCCGCAGTCGCCGCTTGCGATTCGGAATGCACTTTAAGCATCAGCGCCATGGTCGCTCCTAAACCTTGATCTTGAAACCGTCGGCATAGGCAACGGCTTGCGCCGGGTCCCACTTCACGCCATCGATGAGGGTCGCCGTGCGCATCTCGGTCTTGGGTAACGGCACCTTCAACGCACTGGCGGCTTCTTTATAAAGTGCAACGCGGTTGACCTTGCGCGCGACCTCGGCGTAATTCACATTTTCCTTGAGCAGGCCCCAACGGCGGTGCTGCGTTAGAAACCACATACCGTCGGAAACGTAGGGGAAATTCACCTGCCCGTCGTTGTAGAACTTCATGTAATTTGCATCCTTCCACTTCTTACCGATGCCGTTGTCGTACTCGCCATGCATGCGCCCATCGATGACCGAGGCATCGGTGTTGACGTAACTCTTATCGGCGATGATGCTCGCAACCTTGCTGCGGTTGCTCATGGTATCGATGTAGCGCGAGGCCTCGAGCAGCGCCATGATCATAGCGCGCGCGGTATTGGGATTTTTATCGACGAACTCGGCGCTGCTACCGAGCACCTTCTCCGGATGGTCCTTCCAGATTTGTTGAGTCGTTACCGCGGTGAATCCGATCTTGTCGGCGATGGCGCGTGCATTCCACGGCTCGCCGACGCAGAAGCCGTCCATAT
>CAZCAK010000076.1:0-7541 GCA_964496605.1 uncultured Acidiferrobacteraceae bacterium
CATTGACCGCTACGATCTCGATGCCGTCTTTCTGAAGTTGTTTATAGGCGCGATCCATGGATGGCATTTCTTGGCGGCAGGGCGGGCACCACGTCGCCCAAAAATTCACCACCACCACTTTGCCGCGATAATCCGCTAGGCGATAGGTCTTGCCGTCGTCGGTTCTCAGCACGAATTCAGGTGCCTTGTACGGTTTCGCGACCGTGGTGAGGGTTTGCTCGTCATCGGCAGCGAACGCAGCCGTTACCGACGATATCAACAGCAGACTTGCCAATAGGCTTGCTTGAGTATTCATAAACCTTCCACGTTAGAGTTTTCCGCCGCACAGCGCATTTGCCGAATCACGGCACTGCGCGTTTGACCGCGCTCGTGCCATACAAGTTTCAGATCGAAGCTCGCACCTGGTCTCAGACCAAAGATCGACATGCCCCAATTGTAATCGCCCGGCCGATATGTTTGCTCGGTCGGAAACAAGGCCCATTCGAACGCGATGCGCGCCGCCTGCGATTCGTGTGCCTCGCGCCAGCGTGCCCGCCAGCGCTCGCGCGTTTGCATACGCCGGCTGCTACCGTCGGCGATCACACGCCACTCGCGCAGATCGTAATGTACGCGACTCGCGGGCACACCGCGCTCCGCGGGCGCAGCGACATTTTTAAGAATGGTCTGAAACACACAGGCCTCGGCCACGCGGTCCGCACCCGCGGCACTAAATCCGCGCGCCAAAAAGAATCCGCGCGTCTGTTCCGGTAGGCGTTGAATCAAACGTAAGGCGATATCGCCGCGACGCAACTCCCAATACGGCAGCTGTGCCTCAGGATCGATACCCTGAGTGATAGCACCAGCGGCACTACCGATGCCGCTCGACCCGAGCGCGACCAGCAACCAAATTCTCACCACAACACGCATGGCCTAGCGTAGCGACGCACGCCGACGCGATGCAAGCGTCTTAATACTCGGTTGCCACGCGCGCCGATCGCGTGTTAATAGTGTGCGCCATGATTCAACACCGCCCCACGCGTCTCCTAGTATTTATGACCGCGTTCTTTTGCGCCAATGCCCTGATGGCCGAATTTATCGGCGTGAAGATTTTCGCGCTGGAAGAAACGCTGGGTTGGCAACCGTTCAACTGGCATCTATTCGGTCAGCAAGGCTCATTGAATTTTACTGCCGGCGTGCTGCTATGGCCGATGGTATTCATCATGACCGACATCATCAACGAGTATTACGGTCAGCGCGTAGTGCGCACGATTTCGTTTATCGCCGCCGGATTAGTGTTATATGCCTTCGCCTTTGCCTACACCGCAATTCATCTGGCGCCGGCATCGTGGTGGGTCGGCGTGAATGCGCAATATGGCGTCGCCGATATGCAAGCGGCGTTCGCAAATATCTTCGGTCAGGGCTTATGGACCATCGGCGGATCGCTCACGGCATTCTTGATCGGCCAGTTCATCGACGTCGCGATCTTCGCGCGCGTGCGCAAAATTACCGGAGAGCGTTACATTTGGCTACGCGCCACCGGCTCGACCGCGGTGTCGCAGTTTATCGACAGTTACATCGTGCTCTATATCGCCTTCGTGATCGGCCCACAGCATTGGCCCGTGGCCTTGTTTCTCGCCGTCGGCACGGTCAACTATTTATACAAGCTCAGCGCCGCGATTGTATTGACGCCGTTGATTTATCTCGGCCGCCGCGTAATCGATGCCTATCTCGGCGCCGACAATGCCGCACGCTTAAAGGGCGACGCGGCGCCTTAGCAACGCGTTACGCCGCGTGAAACGCGAATGCCTTATCGTGCACAAATACCAGCTTGCAGGGTTCGAGATATTTAGCGTCGTGTATGCGGCCGGCCTTGATGTACCCGACTTCGCCTTTATTCAAATAAATGCGCGCACCATCCGGCGTTAAGTGGTCGCCTTCCTTTTTGTAAAACTGAATCGACATCTTGCCTTCCACGACCACGGTCATGTCGTCGCCGGGATGCGAGTGCGGCGGCTCTTCGGTACCGGCTTCCCATTGCTCTAGCATAACTTCGACACCCTGCGGATTATTCGGATAGGTCGTACGTACAGTGAAGCCCTGCGGCGTATTCGGTACCGTGACATGATGGCGCCAGATGGCGCTGGTCTCGGCGTTAAGGACATTGTCGCTGGTCTTATGTGTCGATGTCATTTTTGTTCTCGGATTTTAATTTAAACGCTGAGGCATCATTATCACTGCTTACTAGGCGCAGAGCTAGGGTTGCACATAGGTCCAGCCGCGTGCCTGCATATCGGCCAAGGCGGTGATACCGGCAGTAACGAATTCGACGCCTTCGATCAGGCTCTCCATCACCTTTCCGTTTTCCACGACGCCGCTGGCGATTAAGTGACGTGTCGTATTTTGGCACAAATAAAATCTCACACCGCGATCGAGCAGCGCGCGCACTTGTTGCTCAAACGGATTGCCATCGATCTTGCGCGCGCGCAAAACGGCATCCTTCAGCACCATGCGGCCGCCCTCACTATGCACCACCGCGGCGACATCGAAGTCGCGGCGAATTTTCATATCATAGTTTTTCTCGTAATCGGCGACGGCGTTTTCGATGTTTTCCAGGGCGTAGGCGCGCTTGCAATCCGGCGTCGCGCAAAGGCGATTGATCTGTATCAGTAGTTTGACGCCATGACGCTGCTGGACGCGGCGCGTGCGCTCACCGCTGCCGGGCCCGAATTCGTCGTTATCCATGGGTCTCCTCCAGTCTCGTCATCACTAGGGCATCATCTCGCAAATCGGGCTGCGGTCGCACCCGCACTAGGGCCGACCTAGGTTTTCTCCTGAGCCTGTCCCATCGTCCGCTCGAGATATTCGAATACCGACTTGGCATCATACGCCGCCGGCAAGCGCGCCAACATCTCGCTTGCGATGCATTCGCCCAATTTGCGATATGACTCGAATTGCTGCTCGTTAAAAAATTGATCGGCGGTGCTGTCGTGCGGGAAATCGTTGTGACGCCGCGCGTATTCGACGATGTCGGCGCTGATGTGGTGGCTTCTTTCCGGCCCCAACAAGCTGCTCTTGATGTACAGTAAATGGCCGTCGCTCTCACCGCTGTCGCGCAAGCCGCGGTCGGGGTAATCGCTATTGGCGCCATCGGCGGAGCGCGCCGGGTCCTTGTACAAGATCTTTCCTAATGCCCAGTGGCGCTGCGCGTAGCGCTCGCCGGGTTTGGGCGCAACCGCTTGGGTATCAATCTGAATCTGTACGTCGAAATCGATACGCGCCATGCGGATGACCTCGGCCAGCGAGGAAAAGCTGTAATCCGGATCACATTCGGCATCGACCAGCACGATGTAACGGCAACGCCGGCGAATTAATTCGTATATGCCCATATTATCGAAATGACCGCCGTCCGATAGATTCACGAAGGCACGATCTTCGTTCGTCGCCGACAGTGCCTCGGCGAAGAGATAACTTGGCGCAAACTTCGGCCGTTTGCGCGTCGCGACACAGGTGAAGCGCGGGTTACCGAACCAGTAGCCCAAACGCATATTAAAAAATGTCATGAGTGCGGCAATGGCCGCGCCGCGCGTCGCGAGACCGGCATTGGACGATACCGCGGCGCCGGAAATCGCCAACGCCGTTCCGAGATATAGCCGCGGCGGCGTGACCGCATAATTTGTCGCCCAAGAGCCGCAAGCGAGCGGCGTGAGGACGAAACTATCGCAACAGCGCTGCTGCACCTGTAGATCTTTGCTGCCGAATAGATTCACCGCGGTATTGACGATTTGAAACGGCGCACCGGAATTTTTTTCTGTTACCGCGGCGAGCGTATCGGCCAGGGGCACGTCGTCGGTGCGAATATTCCAAATCGAGTCCGGCGCCGGTGTATCGCCGTTACTAGCGCCCAGATAACTGCGCACCAGACGGTCGCGATAAAAACCGTGCAGCGAATATTCGTTCGGATCGAGAATGACACCGGCGACGAGGAAAATCACTGCGACAATCATCGCTAAGCCGAATACATACCAACCACTCCACAATACGGCGCGGCTGGCAAATTCCGGCGGTAAGGTATCGAGCGGCGAAAATTTTGCACCGAGCGACAATAGTAACAACGCGGTGGCAAAGCAGGTCACGACAATGAGGCCGGCGATGAAGAACCAGGGGCCGATCGCAATCGCGACCCGCTTCCACGGCGCCGCGGCCACCGCCGATGCCGCCTCGGTCTTGCCGAGTCGTGCAATCCAAGTCGAAATCGTCAGCCATAAACCGGTCACACCGGCACCGCCGAGGCCGGAGATCTCCGACGACGCGCCGACGAACACCCATTGCGCGAGCTTGGCGCTACCGAGCACTAACGCGGCCAAACCGGTCCAGCTGACCGCGGCCACTAGACACACGCTCACGAGACGCGTCGACCACTCGCGCTCTTCGCGATCCATTTGATCGTTAAAGACCGCGATCGTGATGCTGATCATGAAGGTAAACAATAGGAGGACGACGCCGGCCTGCCACGCGTACGACCACGCGCCCGCCAGCGACCACGTCACCGCGCGTGGGAACACATCGAGCAGATCTACGCGTTCGGCGCCGGCGAGCGGCGTTAGACCCCCGTTGTAATGCGCGAGACTAAACCACACGATCAAGAACAAGGCCGCCATCAAGACGAAGCCGATCCACGCGACACGCGGGCGGAAATCGCGCCGCGGTCGCCAGCGCCATTCGGATGCGAACCCGATGGCACTGACCACCACAATACTAGCGAGCACTAAAAATGCCGCGGCATAAAAACGTGTGCCGGTATAAATCGAGAAGCCGGGATCGATCAGCGCCGGCGCAACAAGATGCAATAACCCACCGACCGGCAGTGAGTCCGGCAAGGCATCGCTGATGCGCGGATATTGTGGATAGGTCGTGAACACGAAGCCGATCGCGGCACCGAGCGCGTACAACGTCAGGCCGATAAAAATTAATAGCCGCGGTGCCTGCAATAGGCTCTGCACCTCGCTCGCGAGCTTGCGGCAATACGACCACGGCGGTGTCATCGCCTGCGACTCGAGGCGCACGCTAAGCTTGCGCCATAATCGCGCGAGCCGGCCATGTGAACCGCCGTTCTGACACTCGCGCACGAATGCCCGACCGCTAAATTCGCGCACCAAACCGACCGCGATCAGCGCCGAACCGCCGAGCGCGAACACGGCACTCAGCGCCCACAAGAACCGCAAGGCAATGAGCAAGGCGAGAAATGCCAACGCGATCGCTGCAATCAGCGATAACCAGTGAATCGACAAATTACGCACCATTGTGGCGAGAATACGCCAGGTGCCGGGCGAACCGAGACCGAGATTCGGCGCAAGATAATTACTGAATTTACGCAGATGCGGTAATAACTCATCCCAGGCACGCGGCGGCGAACGACGCACATGAATCGTGTCGTAACCAATGTCGGCCGGGGTTTTGCTGGCCAACACTTGGCGCAGTCGCCAGGCGCTATACGCCGAGCCGGTGTAGCCGCCACCGGAAACGGTGGACAAAAAATCCACGTGCTTCATGAATCCCTTGCGCTCCAATACCTGCAATACGCCGAAGCAGAAGGTGGCACTGCGGATACCGCCGCCGGATAGCGCGAGACCAACGACGCCCGTTTCCGTGCTGCCGGCAGCGGCCTTACGCTGGGCGATGACCTCTTGCTCCAGTTCTAGGATCTGCTGTAGCTCGACCGCCTCCGCCGAATGGTGCAGCGATGGCGTAAGGGTGAGATCGTGCTTGCCTTGTGGTGTTGGTTTGAATTTGGCGAGCCAGTTTTTCATTATCCTCCCTCGTACGCGAACTATTGTTGGTTTTACTTGCGTAATGAACGCCGGCGCCGCGCTCATTCCCCCGAATGTGGGCGTCATATTACCGCGTTTGTCGCGCGTTTGAAGTGGCGGGTTACTTCGCCCAGTGCGAGGGGCGCACGGTCTGGAATTCGTACGCTAGGATACTTTTGACGGTGAGATCGTTGCTATCGCGCGTCAGACCCTTACCAACGCCGACTTGCCAGATCCAATTATTGGCGAAGCGGAGGTTAAGGGTCCCGAAAGCGATTTGCTTCTGGTCGCGCCAGGCGCTGGGGTCGCGCGCCGGGCCGAATTCGCTGAATAACTCGACGCCGGGCTGCATGCCGTAATGCCGCCGGTAATATAGTCCACCAGCGAAACCGAGTTGAGTGCTGTCGTTTACCGCGGTACCGCTGGTCGACTTACTGACGATGGGATTGAGCGCCAGGCGCCAATCGCCGAAGTCGCGTTCTAAAATCAAACGCGTTTCCAGCTCCTCGGCATCCTCGAAACCGGAGCGCGGCAAATAATATTCGACGTAAAGCGCCGGATTGAAAATGCGTTGGTATCGATTCGAGAAGCGATAGCGACCGACAAAACGCGTACGCACGTATTCGAAATCGGCGTCATGCGGATCTTCAAAATCGGCGTAGGCGCCGATCGTGAAGCGATCGGTGAGGCCGTATTCCAACTCCAGCGCGTGCGCCCACAGTTTGTCTTGCGATACCGTGCGGCCGAAGTAGGTTTGCGTTTGGTCGGCCTTGGCAATGTAGGTGTTCCAGAGCGAAGGCTCGGCCCATCCCTGCATCGGGGTTTCCCACTCGTAGACCTTGTAAAACTGCGCCTGCGCCACCGGCGCTAGCGACGATAGCAGTAGGCTTACGAACACCGCGTGGAAATGACGCCGACTCATTTCTGCCCCGCGTGAATAAAGACGTCGTTAAAATCGACTTCCACCGCCTCAGCAAATTGCCTTCCGTATTCGCGACCGTAACGCCGGTATGCCGGCGGTGCGACGCGAATATGCAATTGATAGCGGCCGGTTCCGGGCACGCGCCAGTTTTCGCCATAGTGATACAGCCACGGATGCCACATAAACGGAATCTCGTGTGTACCGGCATCACGGCCGCGCGCATCGCGCAGCGTCGCAGTGATTTTAAGATCGGGAATAAAGCGCCCGGTGGCGGCATCACGCACCGATACTTCGACATGCGCATTGGTCTCGGCACTAGCGGCGACGCGGGTGTTGTATTGCAAATCGTCACCGTGCGGATACCAATAGCCCTCGGCATATTCCACCGCATAGGCTAGGAGATAATCGCCGACGCGCATCTCGGCGCCATCGACCGCGGTATTGTCCGCCATCTCGCCGAAGGTGCGCTGTAAGGCCTCGCCGTCGCGCTGCGCCAACTTTGTAATATCGGACACACTATCGCGGCTGTCTTCCGCCACGCGCGGCAAGCGCTCGGCGGCGAAACTAATGTCACGGAATTCCGCATCCGTTTTGTCGGCGAAACGATCGCCATTGACTGGATCGTGACGCCGATACGTCGGCGGATCAAGTTCAATGCGTATGCGATACCGCGTCGCGGTCGGTAAATTAAAGTTTTCGCCGTAATAATTCAGCGCCGAATCGAGCGCGAACGGCAGGCGTTTGCTTGCAAGCACGCGTCCGTCGGCATCCATAATCGTCGCGCGTACGCCGACACCCGGAACCATGCGACCGTCGGCACCGTCGCGAACATA
>CAZCAK010000077.1:0-7528 GCA_964496605.1 uncultured Acidiferrobacteraceae bacterium
GCCTCCTCCGGTTCGTTTACTCGCAGCGGCGTGAACTACACCGCTGGCGCGGTCACGCCGCTGTCGGCGGTTTTCGCCGCCGTGAGCTTGATGATCGTGGTGCTCTTAGTCGCACCGTTGGCGAGCCACTTACCCATTGCGGCGATGGCCGGCATCTTATTGATGGTCGCGTATCGCCTGGTCGATTTTCATCATATCGCCGTCATCGTAAAATCGAGCCGTGCCGAAACGGCGGTACTGATCGTCACCTTCCTCGCGACCTTATTCGTCGAACTGGAGTTTGCAATCTACGTCGGCGTCATGATGTCGCTGGTTATGTACCTTAATCGGGCATCGAAACCACGCATCATTAGCCGCCTTCCGGACCCGTCCACACCATTGCGTCGTTGGGTACCGGCGAGCCTGCCGGAGGAATGCCCGCAACTTAAGATCATTCGTATCGATGGGTCCCTGTTCTTCGGCGCGGTCGACTACGTGCGACAGGCGTTTCATCAATTCGAAGTACAAGATCCGGAACAGAAGCATCTGCTCATTATCAGCAGCGGTATCAATTTCATCGACGTCGCCGGTGCGGAACTGTTGGCGCAAGAGGCGCGCAGCCGTCGCGCACGCGGCGGCGGACTTTACTTCGCCAAGGTTAAAGACGAGGTCTGCGCGACATTAAAACGCGGCGGCTTTGTGCACGACATTCGCGAGGAAAACATCTTTGCCACCAAGGGTGAGGCGATTGCCGCCATCTATAAGCGACTACAGGCCGAGCGCTGCACCAAATGCGATAAGCGCCTGTTCGAGGAGTGCGGCACGCCAAACGTTGCGCCTTCGGATGACACGATCGTAGCAAGGGCCTAGCGGCGGTGTCGTCATGACGCCGTTCGCGATTTGATTCCACACGGCACGCATTGCGCATCCTGCAGATGCCTGCGTGTCGCCGACGATTAGTCGTCCTCGTCCCGCGCCGGTGCGATCGTACGCAGATGTTGCCGCGCCACGGCGATTAATGTTTCCGGTAAACCGCTCTTCCCGGCAATGATAAGCCCGAGCGATTTGCCGCTCGTTCCGACTTCCAAACGATAGGTCGGCTGTAAGGCGTCTTGGTCGAATTGCATCGAGGCATTGCGTAAGCGCGCATGCTTCGCGGCAAACGTTTTAAGCGGCGGCAGATGCGTCGTTATAATGCCGCGGACGTCGCGTCGCACCAGCTCGTCGAGCACCGCCATCGCCAACGCCGCGCCCTCCTCCGGATCGGTACCGGTGCCTAATTCATCGATCAGAACCAGCGTCTGCGCATCCGCCTCGTGCAATAACCGCTTCAAGACTTCAACGTGGCCCGCGAACGTCGACAAATGATGTTGCAGATTTTGCGCATCGCCGATGCCGACGATGACGCGGGTAAAATTACCGACGATACATTCGCCGTCCGCAGGCACATGTAACCCGCAATGGGCCATCGTCACCAGCAAGCCCAAGGTTTTTAACACCACGGTCTTACCGCCGGTATTGGGACCGGTAATCACGAGCATCGGTTGTCGCGCATCAAGGGCGACACTCAAAGGCACCGGTTGCGGTCCATTGCCATCGGCGAACTGCAATAGCATCGCGGGGTGATATGCGCGATCTAATACCACAGTCGGTTCGGCGATCAACTGCGGTGCGCTGGCGTTGAGGTGCACACTCAATTGACCGCCAGCAAGCGCGAGATCGATCCAGGTCAAAACATCCACCATGCGCTGCACCGCGGCGGCGCGCGTGCGCACCTGATCCGTCAGCGCGCGTCGAATGATTTGCTGTTCCTGTTCCTGTGCACCGACCAGGGTCTCGATCCGATTATTCAGCGCCACCGCTTCCAAAGGTTCGACATGGATGTCGCGTCCGTTCGCGGCGGTGCCGCGGCGTACGCCTTTTATTTTTTCCGCGGCTGCACTCGGCACGGCCAGCATGCCGCGATGGCCCGACCACACGACCCGCTCTTCACTCGCGCCGGGCAGATCGAGCTCGCGTGCCCGCGTTTTCAAAGTCTGGGCGATGGTGTCGTACAATTCCTTCAATTGCGTCTGCAGCTGTGCAAGCTTGACGCTCGCATCGGGCCGAATATGACCGCTCGGCTGCAGGCTTTTCTCTAGCGACGTCACGAGTTCCTGCGGCGGTTCAACCGCAGCCGCGCCGTCGAGATAGAGATCGGGATAGGCGTCAATCAGCGCGCGTAGTTGCGCGATAGTGTTGATGGTCACGCGCACGTGATGCAAGGCATTCGCCGAGAGTGCGGCACCGACACTGCTCGCCTGGCGCAAGGCCGCACGAATATCCGGGATATGACGCAATAACGACGGCATGCCGCTCGCTTCGATCAAGCGGCGCGCCGCGCTCACCGCGACTTGCATACGCATGGCAACGCCAATGCTCGGTGCCGGCTCAAGTGCGCGTGCGGCATCGGCGCCATAGACCGTACTGGTCAGTTTTTCCAATAGCCGCTGAATGCCGCCGAATTCTAAGGCCTTTAAATCGCTTTGCATGACTCGTCGAGTTACTCGCGCTCGTGCATTTTGCGCGCGACGCGATCGCGTACGTAGACCGGTATCGCCGCTTCCGCTGGCAATGCACCACCCGCCGCATATGCTGCCGCACCGAGACGGGCAATCGCACGCGCATGCGGATATGCAGACAATTCGATACGCTGAAGACGGCTGCCGAGGCGCGCGGATAACACCGCGCCATAGCGATCGAAGCCGCTACCGGCACCGACCCAAACACCATCACGCGGAATCTCGACCACTTCCGGCGCTATCACTTGCTCGCTATCGACGCTCTCGACTAGACCGTTAGCATTGCGGCGATAATAGCCGACGTACACTTGGTCCATGCGCGCATCGAACGCGGCCACGATCGCATCGGCATCGATGTCCTGCGCCAGCGCCGCGAGCGACGAAATCGGTAGCACCGGAATATCGGCGCTAAAGGCGAGGCCTTGCACCACACCGGCACCGATGCGCAGACCGGTAAAGGAACCGGGGCCGCGTCCGAAGGCGATACCATCGAGATCGGCGACACGCAAACCGGCGGCGGCTAGACGTTGGTCGACCATCGGGAGAATCTGTTGCGAGTGTTGTTGCGCCACCACGGCGAAGCTTTCTTCGACTACACCGTCGATGGCAAGCGCGACCGAACAGGCTTCCGTAGAGGTATCGAGCGCCAATAATTTCACGTCGCGATGCTAACAGGGCGCTGCGATCCGGACCAGATCGTCAGCTGCTACGCCACGACAACAAGCCGGCGCCGATCATCACCAGCACGATCCCGAGGATCTTGGCCGCGTCCAACATTTCGCCGAGAAATAACCGCGACAAGAGCACGACCAGAACGACGTAGCTAATGGATAAAGCGGCGGTGAGTCCGGCGGGTAATTTCGCCAGCGCGAGCACATAGGCGATCGAGCCTAAGGCCATCAATAAACCGATCGGCACACCTTGCCATAGGGATTTGATGGGGATACGCAAATCGCCTTGATACCACCACATCGCCGGTACCGCCGTAACCAACATCCCCAGCGCCATCAGGACATTGATTTGATATGGATTGAGTTCCTTCATCGCCGCCTTTTGCCAAAACGAGGCGACGCCAACGAAGACGATATAAACCGCTAAGAAGCTAAAGCCAACGATACGGTCCATCGCCGCACTTTACCCACGCGGCGCGCAAGCAACATCGGTCGAATCGCCCGTTGCGGCACGACGAAAGAATGCTTGGACATCGGCGAGCTCACGTGTGCGCGGCAACGGCGGCAAGCTCGCGAGGAACACCTTTCCATAGGGTCGTTGCGTCAAACGCGGATCGCATAACACCAGCACGCCGCGATCGTTGACGTCGCGAATAAGCCTTCCGGCGCCCTGCTTCAAGGCGATCACCGCCTCCGGCAATTGAAATTCACCGAAGGCGTTGCGCCCCTGTTGTTCCAGTGCCGCGCCGCGCGCCTTGACGATCGGATCTTCCGGCGAGGCAAAAGGAAGTTTATCGATAATCACACAGGATAAGGCTTCGCCGCGGACGTCGACGCCCTCCCAGAAACTGCCGGTGCCAAGCAATACCGCGTTGCCGAGTGCCCGAAACTGTGCGAGCAATTCACCGCGCGGCGCTTCGCCTTGAATCAAGAGCGGAAACGCGAGCCGTCCACGCCAACGCGCGGCCGCGTCTTGCAACGCGCGATGGCTGGTGAATAGAAAAAACGCACGGCCGCCGCTGGCGGCCAACACCGGTAGCACCGCTTCTTGAATGCGCGCGGTGTAGTCAGCCGCGCCGGGGTCAGGCAAATCTCGGGGCAAATATAATAAGGCCTGTCGCGCGTAATCGAATGGGCTGTCCCAACACGCCGTCTCGGCATCGCTTAAGCCCAGACGCTCCTGAAAATGTTGGAAGCGACCTGCGACTGCCAACGTCGCCGATGTAAAAATGCATGCGCCGCTGAACCGTTCGAGTTGCTGCTGGAACGGTTGCGCAATATCGAGCGGCGTGAGATGCACTGCGAAGCCACGCGCGGTGTGCTCGAACCAGCGCAGACGATCGGCGGCCGCATCGATAAAGAGATGCAACCGATCGAGCAACTGACTGGCGCGCGCGGCACAATGCGCGAGCTCCGGACCGGCGGCACCGGCAAGCTCCAAGGCATCGGCGAAGACACCGAGGGGCTGCGCCACCGCGGCGATCGCCGCGCGAAACGGCGCCGGGCTGTCGCTATGAAATAACTCGCGCGTACGTTCCGGCACGTCATCACGCTTCGGTTTGGCGCGCGCCAACAAGCGCACTTGATTAATCGCATGCTCCAGCGCCGTCTCGGCAGTGCGCAACTGCGTCAATCCGCTACATTCACGCGTCTCGGCGCGTATTGCATCGCGAATCAATTCGATCAACTGATGGCTCGACACGCTAACGCCGAAGAATTGCGTGGCGATATCGGGCAATTGATGCGCCTCGTCGAAAATCAGCGCATCGACGCTCGGCAAGATCTGCCCCCAGCCATCGCCGCGCAGACTCATATCGGCGAAGAACAAATGATGGTTCACGACCAAGACATCGGCCTGCAGGGCGGCGCGCCGATTACGATTGACGAAACAATTATCGAAGTGGCGGCATTGGCCGCCCAAACAATTATCGCCGGTGGAACTTAAATGCGTGCGCCACACGCTGTCTTCGGCGAGCGCGATGAGTTCAGCGAAATCGCCACTGGTGGTTTCCTGCGACCAGCGTTTGATGTAGTGCAATTCCGCGGCGCCGCGATCGGCGGTTTCAAAATCTTGCGCGTGATCGAGCCGGTGCAGACACAAATAAGTCGCGCGGCCTTTCAATAGCGCGACCGCTACCGGCACACCGAGTGCCGCTCGCACTAACGGCAAATCGCGTTCGAATAACTGATCTTGTAAATGTTTGGTACCGGTCGAGATCAATACCTTCTTTCCCGACAACAGGCTAGGTACTAAGTACGCAAACGTCTTGCCGGTACCGGTGGCGCAATCGGCAATGAAGCGCGCGTCGTCGTTGAGCGCCTGGGCGATGCGTGCACTCAATTCCTGTTGACTGATGCGCGCTTGAAATCCGGGGATATGCGCCGCGAGCGGGCCGGCGGCATCTAAGGCGTCGAAGCAGTCTTGTGGATTCACGTTGGTGGATTCACGCTAGTGGATTCACGTCGGCAGCTTCACGTCGCCGTGTCCGTGGCGGTGGTAGCGGCAACGAGCGTCGCCAGTGTCTTACCGGCGCGGTCGGCCGCGGCCATGATCGGTGCCGAAATAGGCCACGCGATGCCGATCGCGGGGTCGTCCCAGCGCAAAGTTTGCACTTGATCCGCGCGGTAAAACGTCGTGGTCTTGAATAATACCTGCGCCGTTTCGCTCAACACGCAATACCCATGAGCAAAGCCGTCGGGCATGTAAAGCTGTTGCAACTTCTCGCCCGATAGCGTCACGCCATACCACTGCCCGAAGGTCGCCGAGTCAGGCCGCACATCGACTGCGACATCAAAAATCTCGCCGTTGAGTACCTGCACCAATTTGCCTTGCCATTCGGGATACTGATAGTGCATGCCGCGTAATACATTGCGCCGCGAAAACACAAAATTATCCTGCACGAAGGTTGCGTGCAAACCCGCAGCGGGATAACGCTGGGCGTGATACAACTCGATAAAGTGGCCGCGTTCGTCGCGATGCGCGGTCGGCTCGAACAACTTTAATCCGGCGAGCGGCAGGTCGATGGTTTTCATGCGGCCTTAGGATTGACCGCGACGTTCGTAATTTGTGCGCAACCATTCCTCGTGCCGATCGTCGCACACCGCGTCGATCCATGCGGCGTTGTCCAGATACCAACGCACCGTGGTCTCGAGACCGCGATCGAATTCAATCCGCGGCGACCAGCCGACATAATTACGCAGCTTGGTAGAATCAACCGCATACCGCCGATCGTGACCCGGCCGATCCAATACATGCGTGACCAGGCGAATATGCGGCGTCGGCGATGGGAACAAGTCATCGAGGATGCGACAAATGCTGCCCACGATTTGTAAATTGGTTTTTTCGCAAGCTGCGCCGATGTTGTAGCTTTCGCCGGGTCGGCTGCGATCGAGCAGCGCCAGCAACGCGCGGCAATGGTCGTCGACATGCAACCAATCGCGCATATGTTTGCCGTCGCCGTAGATCGGGATCGGTTTGCGCGCGCGGGCATTGGTGATCACGACTGGGATCAATTTATCGGGATGCTGATACGGCCCGTAGGTATTCGCGGCATGCGTCACGACTGTCGGTAATCCGAAGCTGCGATGATAGGCGCGCACGATGTAATCCGCCGCCGCCTTCGATGCCGCATAAGGCGAATTCGGCGCATAGGCGTGTTGTTCATCGACCGGTTTGGCGTAAGGATCGTCGAGACTGCCATACACCTCGTCGGTTGAGATCTGCAAAAAGCGAAATGCCTTCTGTTCTGGCAAGCGCAGCGTGCGCCAATATTCCAGTGCCGCTTGTAGCAGCGTCTGCGTGCCGAGCACGTTGGTCGTCAGCGTCGTGTGTGGATCGCTCAAGGAACGATCCACGCTGGCTTGCGCCGCGAAATGAATCACCGCGTCCGGCCGATGCTTGGCAAAGAGCTGCGTCAGCAAGCCGGACTCGGCGATATCGCCGTGCACGAACCGATGCCCCTCGCTGTCCTCGACCTCGGTCAGGTTTTCGCGATGGCCGGAGTAAGCGAGCTTGTCCAAATTGACAATGCGCGCCAAATCCTCGCCGATCGCGATGCGGACGAAATGGGAACCGATAAAGCCGGCACCGCCGGTGACAAGCCAAGTCTTCATAGCATCATTATATGCCGTCCCTTGGTCCGATTCGGCGCAGCTCGCCGGTCTCTAAGATGAGCGCGATGTTAATCAAGGAGGCGATATGAGAGTCATTGCGTTGTGGTTATTGGGCGTCCCGCTCAGCGTTATCATCCTATTGAAGCTATTTGGCGTGTTTTAGTTCAGACGCGGGAAGTAGACCACGTGGTCTACTTCCAGCTT
>CAZCAK010000078.1:0-7426 GCA_964496605.1 uncultured Acidiferrobacteraceae bacterium
GTTGCGTAACTCGATCAGATCGTTGCTGATCTTAAAATTGGAATAGTACTCGCGGATTTCGTCCGCCAACAATTGCACGCGACGTAGCGCACGTTCAAGGCGTTTGGTGGTGCGCACGATCCCGACATAGTCCCACATAAAGCGTCGCAACTCGTCCCAATTATGGGACACCACCACTTGTTCGTCCGGATCGCTGACACGGCTCTCATCCCATCGCGGCAAGGTCGGCGTTGCCGCCGGTGCGGTAGCGGCTTGGGCTGCAATGTCGTTGGCGGCGCATTCGGCGAATACCAAGCATTCGAGCAGCGAATTGCTTGCAAGGCGATTGGCGCCGTGCAGGCCGGTGAAGCTACATTCGCCAATGGCGTACAGGCCGGGGAGGTCGGTCCGTGCGCGTAGGTCGGTCACGATACCGCCGCAGGTGTAATGCGCGGCCGGCACGATTGGCAGCGGTTCACGCGTCATGTCATAGCCGAATTGCAAACAGCGGGCATAAATCGTTGGAAAATGTTCGGTAATGAACGTCGCTGGCTTGTGGCTGATATCGAGATGCACATAGTCGAGGCCGCCACGTTTCATTTCGAAATCAATCGCCCGCGCCACAATATCGCGCGGCGCGAGTTCGCCCCGCGGATCGTGACGTTCCATGAAGCTCGAGCCATCGGGAAGGCGGAGGCGGCCGCCCTCGCCACGCACCGCCTCGGTGATCAGAAACGATTTGGCTTGCGGGTGATAGAGGCAAGTCGGATGAAATTGAATAAATTCTAAATTGCCAACGCGACAGCCGGCGCGCCATGCCATGGCGATGCCATCGCCGGTGGACGTGTCTGGATTGCTGGTGTAGAGATAGGCCTTAGACGCGCCGCCGGTCGCAAGCACGACGAAGCGGGCGCTGAAGGCTTGTACTTCCCCGCTGGCCTTGTCGAGGGCGTAGGCGCCGAGACAGCGGTTCTCGCCGTCTCCCGCCATGCGCTGGCGTGTGATCAGTTCGACGGCAATACAATGTTCGCGAACATCGATGCTGCCATGATGCCGCACCGCTGCTTCCAGGGTCGTTTCCATGGCACGGCCGGTCGCATCCGCGGCATGAATCACGCGCCGATGGCTATGGCCGCCTTCGCGGGTCAGGTGATAGTGGCCGTCGGAACCTTTTGTAAATGGCACACCTAAAGCGATAAGCCAACGGATGTTGTCCGGTGCTCGCTGCACCACCCATTCGACGGTGTCGCGATGGCAGAGGCCGCCGCCGGCATTTAAGGTGTCGTCGATATGGGAGCCAAAGGAGTCATGCTCCGGATCGAGGACCGCCGATACACCACCTTGGGCATAGAGGCTCGAACCCTCGGTCAGTGCTGCCTTCGCCAGCAGGCGAACGGAGAAACGGTCCGCTAGCCGAAGCGCTAAGCTTAAGCCCGCAACGCCGGCACCGATAATCAATACGTCGGTCGGTTCGGGTGCGGGCATGGGGCGTGGCGCGGCAGACGGGTCGTTGTGGTTTGCGTTATCATGGCGCGCAATCTTAACTTTCGGACTGCGTAATCGCTACGGCCAGTATCGCCTTCGATCGTATTGAGTTGGAGTCGGCGATGGCGGATCGCGACCGCTGCGGTGCTACCGGCAAGGCCGATAAAAGTACAATAACGGCTTGGAATCGTGCGAACTTTTCCTATAGGCCATGGTCTTTTAACGAGGTAGTTGCACGTGGTCATTAAAAAGGGGGACACCGGTGTGCCGGGCAGCGATCGAGATATCGATCAGGCGCTTGTGGCGCGCGTGCAACGAGGCGAGAAATCGGCGTACGATTTATTAGTCAGGAAGTATCAACATAAGATTGCGAAACTGATCTCGCGTTATGTTTATGACCGCACCGAGGTCGAAGATGTGGTACAGGAAGCGTTTATCAAGGCCTATCGCGCGATGCCGGGCTTCCGCGGCGAGAGTGCGTTCTACACTTGGCTATATCGCATCGCAATCAATACCGCAAAGAATTATTTGGTGTCGCAAGGCCGACGCTTGCCCAATTCCACCGTTGATCCCGATAGCGATGGCGGCGAACAGGAGAGCGGAGCGCCAGAGATTGCTACGCCCGAAAGTAGTTTATTGACCAACGAGATTGCCGCAACGGTATTGGCTGCGATCGAGGCATTGCCGGAAGATTTACGCAGCGCAATCACCTTGCGCGAAATCGATGGCCTGAGTTACGAGGAGATCGCGGAGGTCATGGAGTGTCCGATCGGTACGGTACGGTCGCGGATTTTCCGTGCACGTGAGGCGATCGATAAGGAATTAAAGCCGTTGCTCGAACGCTGAGCAATCGTCGGAGTCGTAATACAGAGAAATACTGGTAGGAGCGATATATGCACGAACAAATTTCGCATTTAATGGATAACGAGCTGTCGGCACGCGAGCGCGAGGCAACACTCACAACGGTCGCGGTGCAAACCGAAGCCCGCGCTACGTGGGGACGATATCATCTGATTCGCGCCGCCATGCGCAACGAACACAGCGCCCTTGGCGCAGATTTCGCTGAGCGCGTCGCGGCACGCATCGGTGCCGAATCGGCCACGGTTGTTTCCTTGGGCGCACGCCTGACTAACAGCGGCAACGGTATTATGCAGGGCCTAATCGGCCTAGCGTTGGCGGCTTCGGTGGCGGCGGTCTCTATTGTGAGTCTGCGTTGGTTTGGTACCGCTTCGCCGGCGCAACCGCAAACCGTCGCGGGTGAGACGGTATCGCCGCCTGCAGTTGCCGTCGCACAGAACATCACTGCCGATAATTCCACCTCGCATCGTTATGGCATCCACTGGGATACGCACCAACCGGAAGTAGAAAATAATTTGAATGCCTTGCTGGTCCAGCATACTGAGTTCACGCGCACCTCCGGCATGGGGGTGATGTCGTACTCGCGTATCGCCGGTTACGATACCGCACGCGAATGAAGGCCTGGGTTTTGAGTCTGCTGTTCGCGTTTGCGAGCGGCAACGTCCTGGCCGACGACGCGCAAACCTGGTTGACGAAAATCGACCGCGCCGCTCGCGCATTGAATTTCGAAGGCGTATTCGTTTACCGCCACGACGACAAAATGGAAACGATGCGGATTGTGCATGGCGTCAATCAAGGGAAGGTGCAGGAACGGTTGGTGTCGCTGACTGGCGCGCCCCGGGAAATTATTCGCAGCGACGGGGAAGTGACGTGCTATCTGCCAGATGAAAATTCGGTTGTGGTCGAGCATCGCCGCGGACCTCTGCAACGTCGTACGCCGGGAAAAGCCTTCCCTAGTATCTTGCCGCAACAAATTTCTGATCTGGCTAAAAACTACGATTTCCAGCTGGGACGCGCCGGACGCGTCGCCGATCGCGATGCGCAGTTGATTTCGATAAAGCCTAAGGACGGCTATCGTTACGGCTACGAGCTATGGGCCGATAAAGCGACGGCGTTGTTACTGCGCGCGGACTTGCTGGATGATCACAATCGCACTGTGGAACAATTCGTGTTTACCAGTATTACCCCTGATGCGAAAATCACTGCCACCGATTTAAGTCCGCGTCTTGGCAAAAAAACCATGGTCTGGCACCGTAGCAATGGCGATAACGATACCGCCGACCAAAGCAAGGACTGGGTCGTCGAGCGATTGCCCCCGGGTTTTACTCTGTCGACGCGCGTGATGCGCAAGAACCCGGTTTTGGCCAAGGCCACCGAGCAGTTGGTGTATAGCGACGGCTTGGCGACGGTGTCGGTGTTTATCGAGAAGCTAAGCGCCGATAAGGACAAATCTCATGAACCGAAGCGCAACGGTGTCAATCACATGGGTGCGGTTCACGCCTTCATGAAAGTCATCGACGATCATCAAATCACCGTCGTCGGTGAGGTGCCGGCAGCATCGGTGGATTTGATTGGCCAGTCCGTGAAATCTTCTTCTAAAAAATAATTTGAGCAGACGCAAAAGGTAGGAATATGAGAACGAGCATGGTGATGGGATTCGTATTGTGGCTGGTATCGGCCGCGACGTACGCTGCAGGCCCGACCAATCTCCCTGACTTTGCCAGTCTGGTTGAGGCAAACGGCCCGGCGGTGGTCAACATCAGTACGACCCAAACCATCAAGCAAGGCGCGATGCCGCCGGGCATGCCGGATTTGCCTGAGGGTAGTCCGTTCAACGATTTCTTTCGACGTTATTTCGGCGAAGGCGGCGGTGGTGGTGTACCGGAGCAGTTCGATAGCAAGTCGTTGGGCTCCGGTTTCATTATCTCAAGCGATGGTTACATCCTGACCGCGGCCCATGTTGTGGAGAACGCGAAGGAGATTATCGTCAAGCTTACGGACCGCCGCGAGTATGTTGCGAAGGCGGTTGGCGCCGACCGCCGCAGCGATGTCGCCCTACTGAAAATCGACGCGGTAAACTTACCGAAGGTCAGCATCGGCGACCCGGCGAAACTGCGTGTCGGCGAATGGGTCTTGGCGATCGGTTCGCCGTTTGGATTCGAAAACACTGCCACTTCCGGCATTGTTTCGGCGAAAGGCCGTAGTCTTCCGACCGAGAGCTACGTGCCGTTTATCCAAACCGACGTGGCGATCAATCCGGGCAACTCGGGCGGACCGCTGTTTAATCTCAATGGTGAGGTGGTCGGCATCAATTCGCAGATTTATAGCCGCACCGGCGGCTTTATGGGTCTTTCGTTCGCGGTACCGATTGATATGGCGGTGCAGATCAGCAAACAGCTCAAGGCGAATGGTAAGGTTAAGCGCGGTTGGATCGGTGTCACGATTCAAGACGTCACGCGTGAGCTCGCTGCGTCTTTCGGTATGACGAAGCCCCATGGTGCTTTGATTTCCGACATCTTGCCCAACGGACCCGCGGCGAAGTCGGACCTTAAGGTCGGCGATGTGGTCGTCGAATATGAAGGCCAGCCGATCGACTTGTCCTCGGATTTACCGCCACGGGTTGGCTTAACGCCGCCGGGAAGTCGCGTAAAGCTCGGAATCGTTCGCGCGGCGAAGACGCAACCGGTATGGATCACGATTGGCGAGCTACCGGAAGAGAATCGCATTGCGGAGCAAAGCGACACGGCCCCGCGCGGACAAAACAAGAGCGTACTGGGTTTGAGCCTGAACGATTTAACTGCGGCGCAACGCAAGCAATACGGCGTGCAGCACGGGGTCGTAATCACCGATCTCGGCGCTGGCCCGGCCTTGCGCGCCGGCTTACGTCCCGGCGACGTCATCCTCGAGATCGATGGCAAACCAGTCAAGAACGTCGCAACTTTCGAACAATTGGTGAAGCAGGCGCCCAAGAGTCGCCCGGTACCGATTCTGGTGAAGCGCGGTTCCGGTTCACTGTTTTTGGCCTTGCCGTTAGGCGAATAGAAGTCCACGCCCGCGGCGGTCTGTCACCGCCGCCGCGGCAGCGGTATCATAGCGACATGAAGCCAAATCTATCGGCGGTCCGAAGCCCGGGCCGACCGCTCTCCAAAGGCGCCTTCGGCGCCTTTGTTATACCTCAACCCCGAATTGCGTCGATTGATGTTTATGGAATGGAATAAAGACCGGATCCGCAATTTCTCCATCATCGCGCATATCGATCACGGCAAATCGACGTTGGCAGATCGTTTTATCCAGCTATGCGGCGGTCTCGAAGCGCGCGAAATGGAAGAGCAGGTGCTCGATTCCATGGATCTCGAACGCGAGCGCGGCATCACGATTAAGGCACAAAGTGTCGCTTTGGACTACACCGCGCGCGACGGACACACTTATCGCTTGAATCTGATCGATACGCCAGGACATGTCGATTTTTCATATGAAGTCTCGCGGTCTCTCACTGCATGTGAGGGCGCATTATTGGTGGTCGATGCGGCACAGGGCGTGCAGGCGCAAAGTGTCGCGAATTGTTACACCGCCACCGAGCTCGATCTCGAGGTCGTGCCGGTATTGAATAAAATCGATTTGCCGCAGGCGGATCCCGAGCGTGTCATCGCCGAAATCGAGGACATCATCGGCATCGAGGCGCATTCTGCAGTGCGCGCCAGCGCCAAGACCGGTATCGGTATTCAAGATGTCTTAGAAGCGGTGATTGCGCGCATCCCATCGCCGAAAGGCGATATCGAGGCACCGCTGAAGGCGCTAATCATCGATTCCTGGTTCGATAATTATCTTGGCACGGTGGTGTTGGTGCGGGTGTTCGATGGCGTCATTAAATCGAAAGAAAAAATCCGCATGATGGCTACCAACCGTGAGTATCTTACCGAGCAAATCGGCATCTTCACACCGAAGCGCAAGGCGACTGGCGAGCTGCGTGCGGGCGAGGTTGGTTACATCATCGCCGGCATCAAGGACGTCAAAGGTGCGCGCGTCGGTGACACCATTACGCATGTGAGTCGCCCGGCATCGCAAGCCTTGCCCGGATTCAAGGAGATCAAGCCACGCGTATTTGCCGGACTATTTCCGATCGAAGCCGCGGACTACGATGCGTTTCGCGACGCGCTGGACAAATTACGCCTTAACGATGCGTCCTTACATTTCGAACCCGAAACTTCTCTGGCCTTAGGTTTCGGCTTTCGCTGTGGCTTCCTCGGTATGTTGCATATGGAAATCATTCAAGAACGCCTGGAGCGGGAATACAACCTCAATCTCATCACTACCGCGCCAACGGTGATATACGAATTGGTCACCAATAAGGGTGAAACGATACAGGTCGATAATCCGGCAAAAATACCCGAGACGGGGACGTTCAAGGAGATCCGCGAACCAATCATCACTGCAAATATTATGTTGCCACAGGAATACGTCGGTGCCGTCATAGGTCTATGCGTAGAGAAGCGCGGGATCCAAAAAAATATGCATTACGCCGGACGCCAGGCGATGTTGACCTATGAGTTGCCGTTAAACGAAGTGGTATTGGACTTCTTCGATCGCTTGAAGTCCGTCAGCCGCGGTTACGCCTCGCTGGATTACGACTTTCTCGAGTTCCGCGCCTCTGATTTAGTGAAACTCGATGTATTGATCAATGGCGACACGGTTGATGCCTTGTCGATTATCGTGCATCGCGCACAAAGCCAATATCGTGGTCGCGAGCTGGTCAAGAAAATGCGCGATCTGATCCCGCGGCAGATGTTCGACGTCGCCATTCAGGCCGCGATCGGCGCGCATATCATCGCGCGCGAAACCGTTAAGGCATTGCGCAAAAACGTCACTGCCAAATGCTACGGCGGCGACATCACGCGCAAGCGCAAATTATTAGAGCGACAAAAAGAAGGAAAGAAGCGTATGAAGCAAGTCGGTTCGGTGGAAATTCCGCAAGAGGCGTTTCTCGCAGTCCTGCGCGTGGACGAAAAGTAAATGGACTTCGCACTCATTATGGCCCTGGCCCTGGGCATTACCGGGTTGATCTGGGCCTTGGATATTTTGTTCGGTATCCCACGGCGGCGGCGTA
>CAZCAK010000079.1:0-7384 GCA_964496605.1 uncultured Acidiferrobacteraceae bacterium
CCGGTGAAGCTGATTTGGTCGCGCGAGGAAGATATGACGCACGACTTCTATCGCCCGGCGGTCTACAACGAATTGCACGCCGCCTTGGACGATAACGGCCTGCCGAGCGCGTGGACGCATCGCATAGTATCGGCCTCCATCATGGGCCGCGCGCTGCCGAAGATGGTGAAGAACGGTATCGATCCGTCTTCGGTGGAAGGCGCGGCGGAGCTGCCCTACACAATCCCGAACATCTATGTCGATTACGTCCGCAAAGAGACCGGCGTGCCGGTGGGCTTCTGGCGCTCGGTAGGTAACTCGCACACCGCGTTCGTTAAAGAAAGTTTTCTCGATGAATTGGCACACGGCGCAAATCAAGACCCGCTGGAATATCGCCGCCGCTTATTAAAAAACGCACCACGCGAATTAGCGGTGCTGGAACTCGCGGCAGATAAGGCCGGCTGGGGCAAGCCGCTGCCGCAAGGTCGCGCGCGCGGTATTGCGGTGCACAAGTCCTTCGGCAGTTATGTCGCAGAGGTCGCCGAGGTTTCGCTCGACGATAAAGGCGTGCGCGTGCACCGCGTCGTCTGCGCCGCCGACTGCGGCACGGTGGTGAACCCGAATATCGTGCGCCAGCAAATGGAAGGCGCCATCGTGTACGGGCTTACTGCAACACTAAAAGGGCCGATCACCTTGGCGCAGGGCGCGGTGCAGCAACGCAACTTCGACACCTATCCCCTGCTACGCATCGGCGAGTGCCCGGAAATCGAGGTGCATTTCATTCAAAGCAACGACGCGCCCTCAGGTGTCGGCGAACCCGGCGTACCGCCATTGGCACCGGCGGTCACCAACGCATTATTCGTTCTCACGGGTAAGCGCATTCGCGAATTACCCATCGACGTCAAACAACTTCAGGCCTAAACCATGCACAGCAACGACAGGGAAGTGGTTGAGTTTATTGTGATGGCGTTGGCACGACGCCGGCGCGCGGCACTGGTAACAGTCACGCGCATACAGGGTTCGGCGCCACGTTTGCCGGGCGCGATGCTCGCGATTCGCGACGATGGTGTGATGGTGGGTTCAGTCTCTGGCGGCTGCGTCGACGCCGACATGTGCGAGCGTTTTCTAAATGAACCCGATGCGCATAAACCGGAGCTGATCACCTATCGCGGCGGCAGCGCCGAAGGACAACAAGCGCTGCGGCTGCCGTGCGCCGGTTTATTGGAGGTGTTGTACGAACCGAACCCGCCGCTGGCGCCGTTGCGCATGCTCTTGCGTAAATTGATGCATCGCCAGGCGAGCACGCGCATTGTCGATATTGAGACCGGCCAGGTCGATGTGCGCGCACGCATTTTGCCGGAGGTTACGTTCGATGGCCGCTACCTCTATTGTCCACACGGCCCGGCGCGACGCATGCTCATTATCGGCGCCGGCGAAACTGGGCGCTATCTGGCGCAATTCGCGCATGGCTTGGGCTACGAAGTAATGGTATGCGATCCGCGCGAGGAATACGTCGACGCCTGGGATCTCGACGACGTGGTGCTGCAGCGCGGCATGCCGGACGACGTCGTGCGCCAACACGCCGACGACCACACCGCGGTCGTGGCCTTAACGCACGACCCAAAACTTGACGATATGGCGCTGCTCGAGGCGCTCGCCTCGCCGGCGTTTTATGTCGGCGCCCTCGGTTCCAACGCCAATAACGCCAAGCGGCGCGCACGTCTGCGTTCGCTGGGCTTAAGCGACGCCGCGGTCGCGCGCCTGCATGGCCCGGTCGGCCTTTCCATCGGCAGTCGCACGCCGGGGGAGATTGCGATTTCGATCTTGGCGCAATTGACCGCGCAATTACGCGGCGTCGATCCGACGCGGCGCGATATTCCACTAGCGGCGCCGAGCGCGACGACGCCGATCGCATGAGCCAGAACATCGTTGGTGTATTGCTTGCCGCCGGCAGCGGCGGACGCTTCGGCAGCGATAAATTACTGCATCGCCTTCCGGACGGACGCGCGCTCGGTATCGCCGCGGCGCAACATCTGCGCGCCGCCGTCGATATGTGTTACGCCGTGGTCGCGGCGAATGACACCACGCTGACTGCACAATTGCGCGCGCTGGATTGCGTCGTGGTCGCGGCCTCGACCGAAGACATCGGCATGGGAACGAGTCTTGCCTGCGGTGTGCGTGCGCTGCCGCCGGTGATGGGCATGGTCATTGCGCTGGCCGATATGCCGGCGATTCGCAGTGACACAGTCGCACAAGTCGTACGCGCACTTCGCGACGGTGCCAGCATCGCCGCGCCTTACTATCGTGCCCGACGTGGACATCCGGTGGGATTTGCCGCGCATTGGCGTACGGCGCTGGAGGCGTTACGTGGCGATCGCGGTGCATTCAAAATTTTGCAGCAATATGCGACGGCGATAACGCGTATCGATTGCGACGACCCGGGGGTATTGCTCGATATCGATCGACGCGAAGATCTGCGCTATGGCGATCGCGCCGGCGCTGACGTGGGATGCTAAGCCACGCGGTTCTGCGGGGAGCCGCTTAGAAAGCGCTCAATATTCTCCACGCTCGTCGCCAGTAAACGTTGCAGTGCTTCGACCGTATTGAACGCGATGTGCGGCGTCGCCACGACGTGCGCATGCTTCAGTAAGCGGCGGTTAATACGCAGGCTCGCGTTATCGGTGGGACAGGGTGGAAAACGAAAACAGGCCTCGTCTTCCAGCACATCGAGACCGGCGCCGGCGAGACGACCGTCCTCCAGGGCCTGGAGTAGCGCAGCGCTATCGATAACGCTACCGCGTGCGGTATTGACCAGAATCGCGCCGGATTTCATTTCCGCCAATGCGCGCGCATCGATCAAATGGAAGGTCTGCGGTGACGCGGGGCAATGGATGCTCACGAAATCGCATTGGCGCAATAACTCCGCGAGCGGCAAATAATGCACCGCGTTCTGTGTCGCCCACTGCGCGTCGGGATACGGATCGTACGCCAGCAAGCGCAGACCGAAACCTTGCGCCATGCGCGCGAACTGGCGCCCGATACGTCCGGTACCGACGATGCCGAGCGTTTTACCGCCGAGATCGACCCCACGCAGGGCATCCATATCGACACTGCCGGTACGCAAGGCGCCGGCAGCATCAAGCAACTTTCGCGTGACCGCGAGCAATAGCGCGAATGCGTGCTCCGCAACCGTGGTCGTGCCGTAGTCGGGCACATTGCACACCGCAATACCACCCTCACGGCACGCGTCGAGGTCGATATGGTCGTAACCGGTGGAACGCGTCACGATTAATCGGAGCTGCGGCGCGCGTTCGAGCAGCGCAGCGTCGATACGCGAATGAACAAAAATCGATAGCACCTGCGTCGCCGCAATCGCGTCGGGATGATCGGTAAGCGGCGCGGCGCGGTACTGTGCCTGCCAGTCGCGTGGCACTCGCGCTACGAGCTGACTTTCCTCGGCGGCGGTTACTTCGAAGAAGGTCACTTGCGGCGATAACATGGCGACACTATAGCGCGAACGCGATTTAACTGGCCAAGGCGACGCTTTTGACTTGCGCGTAGACCTTTTGCCCCGGCGTGAGAGCCAATGCCGTGGCTGATTTCTGCGTGATGCGTGCGAGCAGAACGACACCATTAGCGTCCAGGCGCAATAGCACGCGACCCGGCGCCTCGTCGCTGCGATCGATCACGATCGCGGGAAATATATTCAATACGCTCGAGCGCGTCGGCATATCCAACGCGATACTGACGTCGCGCGCGTGAATGCGCGCCCGTACCTTCTGCGCCGGGGTCAAATCGTCGCGCAGCAGCGCGATCGGCCCGATGGCGCTCGCGAGATAGCTCAAGTGAAACTCCGCATCGCAACGCTCGACCGTCGCCTCGATCAAGGTCTCGGCGTCGTCGGCGTGCGCCAAGGCCAGATCCAGGCGCGTTGCCAGCTCGGTCACGGCACCTTCGGCTTGAATCCGCCCGCGATCGAGCACAATCATTCGCTCCGCGAGTTGCGCGATTTCATCGAAGCTGTGCGTGACATACAGAATCGGCAGTGTTGCATGCGCCGCGAGTTGTTCGAGATACGGCAGGAGTTCGCGCTTACGCGACACGTCCATAGCCGCAAGCGGTTCGTCCATGAGCAATACCGTCGGGCTGGTCAGCAAGGCGCGGGCGATCGCCACGCGCTGACGCTCGCCGCCCGAAAGTTCCTCGGCGCCGCGATTCAATAGCGGTATGAGCCCGAGCCATTCGGCGGTTGCATCGAACGCGAAGCGGCGTTGCTTCAGCGGCACGCGTGACCACGCGAATAATAAATTCTCGCGCACGTCGAGATGCGGCAGTAGGCTCGGCTCTTGAAACACATAGCCGACGCCGCGGCGATGCGTCGGCAGAAAGCGCGACTCGTCTTGCCACACGATATCGTTGACGCGCACGCTGCCGCGCGCGCGCTCGAGCCCCGCGATACAGCGTAGCAATGTCGTTTTACCCGAACCCGAGGGTCCATATAAACCGGTAACACCGACACCGATTTCAAACGCGACATCGAGCGTCAATGTCGGGCGCGCGAATTGCAGTTGCGCCGCAAGTGTCATCGGCGCAGCACGCTCGTCGATTGATTAACGGCATAGAGCACGGCCAACACTAGAAAGGCGAATATAACGAGACCGCCGGCGAGCCAATGCGCCTGCGTGTACTCCAGGGCCTCGACGTGGTCGTAAATCGCAATCGAAAGCACGCGCGTCTTATCGGGGATATTGCCGCCGATCATCAACACGACGCCGAACTCGCCGATGGTGTGGGCAAACGTCAACACCGTCGCGCTGATGAAACCGGGACGCGCCATCGGCAAGGCGATATGAAAAAAGCGATCGAACGCACCGGCACGCAAGGTAGCGCCGACCTCATACGCGCGTGCATCGATCGCCGTGAACGCGTTTTGCAGCGGCTGCACCGCAAACGGCAGCGAATACAATACCGACGCGACCACAAGACCACCGAACGTGAACGCGAGACTGCCGAGACCGAGTCGCTGCATCAATCCACCGACAACACCTTGCGGCGCGAACGCGATTAATAAGTAAAATCCCAACACCGTCGGCGGCAATACCAAGGGCAAGGCGACGACCGCGCCGATGGGAATCCGCCACCACGAGCGCGTGCGCGCCAACCACCAGGCGAGCGGTGTGCCCAAGATCAACAGTATTAAGGTGACAACGGCGGCGAGCTGTAAGCTAAGCCAAATTGGACTCAACCAGTCCATCGCTTAAGACGCGCGGCGCGCGCTCGCGGCCGGCAAGTCGTACCCGAAGGCGCGAATAACATCGCGTGCTGTGGCCGCCTGCAGATAACGTAGGAACTGTTGCGCCGCAACGCTGGCGGCGGCAGTTTTCAATAACACCGCCTGTTGCTCGATGGGCGAATAGAGCGCTTGCGGCACCGTCCAATACGAGCCCGCGGCGATGCCTTGCGGTGTTTTGATTTGCGCCAGGGCGATGAAACCTAATTGCGCGTTACCACTCACGACAAATTGGTACGTCTGCGCGATATTTTCGCCACGTACTAAACGCGTCTGCAACCGCTGCCATAAGCCACGACGCTCGAGCACTTCTTGCGCCGCGTGACCGTAAGGCGCGAGCTTAGGATTGGCCAAGGCGAGCATGCCGAACGTGTCGCGCTGCAAGATCTCCCCCGCAGCATCGACCAGGCCCGGTTTCGGACTCCATAACACCAAGCGCCCGAGCGCATAGGTGAAACGCGTACCGGTAACGGCGGCACCCTCCGCCTCTAATCGCGCCGGTGTATCGCGATCGGCCGCAAGCAGAATTGCGAATGGCGCGCCGTGTTGGATCTGCGCATAAAACTTGCCGGTTGCGCCGTAGCTGGCAACGATCCGATGGCCGGTGTCAGTTTGGAATTGCGTCGCGATGCGTTGCAGCGGCGCGGTGAAATTGCTTGCGACCGCTACCGCAATATCGTCGGCGCACGCACCGCGGACAAGCAGCGCGCCGAGCGTCAATATCAGTGCGCTACGTACGAAATCGATCACGATGGAATGACGGCTATACATGGCGGAATACTACCACGCAGCCGCGACAGCGGTTACTGTTCGTGTTGCTGCGCTCCGCGCACGAGCCATGCACTCAATGCCTCGGCATCGAGCGGCTCGCATACATAGAAACCTTGAATCGTGTCGCAACCGAGAATCGATAAGATATCGAACGTATCGTGATCCTCCACGCCTTCGGCGACGACTTTGTAGCCGAGGTTATGCGCCAAGTCGATGGTCGAGCGCACGATGATCGCATTGTCTTCGTCGTGCACCATATCGGTCACGAAGGACTTATCGATCTTGAGGCGATTGAGCGGCAGTTTCTTGAGATACGCCAAGGACGAATGGCCACTGCCGTAATCGTCGATGCTGATTGCAACACCAAGTTCGCTGAGCTGCTCCAAGATGACGTGCGCGCGCTCGATATCGGCCAGCAACACATTTTCCGTGATTTCGATTTCCAGGCACTTCGGATCGGCGCCGGCACTACCGATGATGCCGATGACTTTTTGCATAAGATTCGCTTGATGCAAGGTGCGCGGAGCAAAGTTCACACCGATGCGAATGTTATGGCCAATGCGATTCCAAATCACCGATTGCCGCGCCGCGGTATAGATCACCCAATCGGTGATTTGATTGATCATGCCGGTACGTTCGGCGGCGGCGATGAACACCTCGGGTAATAGCAAACCGCGCTCCGGATGTTGCCAGCGGATCAAGGCCTCGACGTGTTCGACGTGTCCAGTCTTGATATCGATTTGCGGTTGATAAACCAATTTGAATTCGTGCCGCGCCAAGGCTTGGCGCAACTCGGCATACAACTGCAAACGCTGCGGCGTGTGCGGATCGGTGCCGGCATCGTAAAATGCGAGACCGCTTTCGGAACGCTTGGCGGCATACATCGCGACATCGGCGCGGCTCATGAGGGTATCGACGTCCTCACCGTGCTCGGGAAATATCGCGATACCGATACTCATGCCGACATAAAGCGGTTGCTCGTTGTAAACGAAGGGGCGCGTGAAGCACGATAACAATTTTTTCGCGACCCGCTCCGCGGTACGACGCCCGTCTTCGGCACGCGGCAGCAATACCGCAAACTCGTCGCCGCCGAACCGCGCGAGCGTATCGGAGTCGCGCAATACCGTGCTAAGTCGATAGCCGACTTGTCGCAGCAGCTCATCGCCCGCGGGATGGCCCAAGGTGTCGTTGATTTCTTTGAAGTGGTCCAAATCCATCAACAGCACGACCACATGCATATGCGTCTCGCGGCTGGCCGCGGTCAACGCCTGCGCCAACCGATCGTTGAACAAGGCGCGGTTGTGAAGTCCGGTGAGGCTGTCGGTGGTCGCCTGATGATGCAGA
>CAZCAK010000080.1:0-7350 GCA_964496605.1 uncultured Acidiferrobacteraceae bacterium
ACCAGAATTTGCGGCAAGGTCGAATAGATCACGAGCGTCTTGGCGTCAAACCAAAACCGCAAGATCGGCAACATCATGATCGTTCCGCCGAGTCCGAAGATGATTTCGAACGAGTAGGTTGCGACGCAGACGAGCGTCAGGATGGCGAGCGGCAGCACGTTTCGATCGGGCTTATGCGAAACAGATCCAGGTTGTCGCGATGTATTTGACGCCTTGCTGAAGCGTGACACCGCGATGGTTGTGGGTCCAGAACGGCGGGAACAGCACCAATTTGCCTTCCTCCGGTTTGATTTTGATTTGCTGCGAGAGAAATTCAGTTTCGCCGCCGGGGCCGGCGACGTCGTTGAGATACCAAATCGCGACCAGTTGCCGCTGACTAAACGGGCCCGGGCCGCCGTCGACGTGCCAGTGATAAAACTCGCCGGGCTGCGTGCGTTGCAGGTTATAGCCCATGTCCTTGAACGAGTTCGCGGCGAAGAATGGAAACGCCTGCCCGAATTCGTTGAAGGCGCTGGCGAGCGAGCGTACCAAGATCGTATCGATATCTTTCCAGTCTTTGCGTCCGCTGATGCGCAAATCAGTCGAGCGTTTGATACTGCGTTCTTCCGCCTCCTGCTGACCGATACGACCGAGGTATTGTTGCTCACGATTGGCCTCGAAGCGTCGGATCATCTCGCGGCAGGTTTCCGCCGGCAACGCCGCTTTGATTTCGTAGATAAAGCTTAAGGGCTTAATTTCGTGCAATGGCATGGGCGCTATCGGCGTGTACAATTCGGCGTCGATTATGGTCTTGCGCACAAGCATGGGTCAAACCGCAACCGCCAAGCAATTATTATTCATCGTCGAACGCGGCGGTTATCCGTTGCCAAGCGAGCGCTTTACCGATGCCGGTTACATCGTCACGGTCGAACACTCCATGCGTAAGGCGCTGACGCGCGTGCGCGGCGCGATGCCGGACATCATCGTGGCGGAATTTAATTTTGGACCGAAGTACGGCGATCGCATTAGCAACCTAGAACCGCTGCTCGCGAGCGTGCAAGCGGCGGGCGATCGCACCAAGATCATTGTGTTTGTCGAAGCGGAATATCGTCATCATCTCGAGCGGCTGCGCGCGCATTTTTCGATCTTCGATGCGCTGTCGTTTCCCTGGCACATCGAGCAATTGGAAGCGGCGGTGGCGCGCGCCGCGCAGGCGCTAAAAGATTAATTCCGTTTGTTGCATTTCGCCGCTGGTATCGATATCGATACCGGTGATTCCTGGTACGCGGCTCAGGATGTAACCGGCCATCAGTAGTGCAGTGGTTTTGCGGCCGTTCATCATGGAAGTCAGCAATTTGTCGGCCACGATTTGGCAGCGTTGTTGCCGATCCGGATGCTCGACGTAGTCGCGGCTCATTTGCCAACCGCGGTCCATATCGCGGTCCATCTTGGCGAAAAATTCTGCCCCCTCCTGCAAAATGCTGTCGGGGACATCGAGGTGATAGGCGTTTTCTTCGACAAAGACTTTGAATAGCATGGCGCGGATGATAGCGGCGGGGGCGGCGGCCTAACAGTCGGCCCGCTATCTAAAAAGGGATATACCTTAATATCCCCGTTGGCGCACCCGTTGCAATCGGCCGCGGGTTTTTGTTTGATAGCGCCCAGCGAACTGCACGTTGAGGAAGACCATGAATAAGACTTACTACCAAACTATCGATCAAATGGAAAAGAAGGGCGTCAGCAAGGAATATATCAATGGCTGGGCCTGTGGATTTTTACATAACCCGAAGCGCGAAGAGCAACGCGTGAACGAGGCTTACAACGCCGGCTATACCGACGGTTGGGATAGCAAGACCGACGGTTTTACCGCCTGGGTCAATAAGTAACACACGATTCCTCGCTCGGTGCCCCGTGGGTGGGGTACCGAGCGATTGCTTTTCCGCACGATTATTGTGCGTCTTGGTACTAATCCCGCCGGGAAGTAACTTAGCGGTATCTTCCTTCCGCGCCTTCGAATAGCGCCGTCTATAACACGCGTGCGTCGGTAATTGCCACCGACTCAAACGCATCGCGCAGCCATTGGATGACTTTGTTCGATGCAATCTTGGCGGCGTCTTCGCTCGGTGCGCGCTTTTCAATCGACGATAAATTGAGATTCACCTTTACCGCATTCGGCGTGTAGTGCTGTGTCAGTGCTGCGAGCGCGTCGGCTTGATGCGGTCGCACGCTCGGCAGGGTCGCCGCGAGCAACTGCAGATTCATGACACGCACCTGCGAAAAGATCGGCCAGAGACGACTACGCGCAGTCGTGCCGGCGTGATCGCAGACAAATAATCCGACTTGTTCCACTGCCGCCACTAAGCCAGATTCGATTGCGCTACTTTGCTGAAAAAATTCCAGCGCCGGATAGTAACCGAGCCGTTCGCGCGCGACATAGGCATGAATTTGGCGCGCGACTTCCGGTCCCGCCGCTGCCGCCAAATCGCCGAGTTGTTGTTGAATCACTTCCAGCGCGATCTGCAGACGTACCGTGACGCTGGTATGCACAATCGAAAGGCGCCCACCGGCGTTCATGGTTGGCGACACAAGATCGCAAGGCGTTGTACCACCGCCGCGACGGTCGGCTCTAATTGCTTGCGTAACACGGTGCCGCTGGCGGTGCTATGGGCCAGCACATCGAGTACCACCGCCTCGCTGATACGCGCGAGCACGGTTACCGCGGCGATATCGGTTTCGAGCGCCGGCATGGCCTCGACCACTGCCGTCGCTTCTGGCGTTTCGAGCATGCTCGCGCTGGCCATTAAGGCGCGGCCATCGCGCGGATAATGCGCCTGCGCATTGGCGGTGTGAAAATAATGTCCGACCGTATTGAGTGCCGCGGCGATGACGTCTTGATCGCCGATGCGCGGCAATAGATGGCGTGTCGTTTCCAGGAAGGTCTGGCCGGCGCCGTCGAGCGCGCGCAATAGGGCTTGGGCGACGCCGTTACCGCCTTGCGCCAAACGCATCAAGTCGGCGCGATGCGCGGCAAAATCCGCCCGCGCCGGCAGGGCTTGCGGAATATGATCCGGTGCCGCCTGTATGAATCCGACGCGATACGCCGATTGACGCGCGCCTTTCTCCCACAGCCGTTGCTTGGCGTCGTTGCTGAGTAAGCCCGGCTGCAAAATGAGACGCACCGTCTCCATCATGACGCGCGCATCGGTTTCAAACGGCAAATGCTCGAACAAGTATTCCGCCAATACCGGCCCCATCGCGCCGCGCACGACGCAATCGCGCTCGAGCATGCGCCGCGCGTTTTCCGAATTCGGTGCGATCCACCAAACCCGGCGCGCGAGGTCGTCGGTGAGACCGGCAGCACAGGACACTGCCGTAACCGCTTCCGGCTCGCCGAGTAACAACAACTCCGCGAGACTGCCGTCGCCGAGTTGACCCATGCGCGTCCAGCGATTGAGGTGTACCGGATAGCCGCCGGGCGAGCCGAGCACCGCGCCGGAGAAAAATTCGCGCACGCGACGCAGATATTGTTCTGGGCGGCAATTCGGATTCAGCGGCACCTTCGCCTCGCGCATGTTGCCGTTTTGGGTCGCGAGGCCGTACACGACCAAGGCTTGTTCGTCGATGCGGATGGCCTCGATGCTCTTGAGCATCACCTGCAGACGCAAACTGTCTTCGTGCGATAATTCCATTGCAGAGCGACTACGGTTACACCTAGTTCAGCTGAATCCGTTGACCCCAAGGCACCTTCGTTTTGCCCTTGATCAACCACAGCACTGGATACGATGGCGGCGTTGCCGGAAATTCGCCGGCACCGTCGGTGAAGTATAAAAGTAAATCGGGGGCGCGGTCTTGGCGTTCCACCCAAGCGAACGGTGGTTTAAAGCTCGTGCCACCGCCGCCGCTCAATTTGGGCGGCACGGTCAATTCTTCCCACGCCTCACATTGCCACGGTCCATTCGGCGCCAACTCGGCGTCGCAGGTATGCAAGATAATGCGCGCGCGCAGTTGCCCTTTGATCGCGTTGACCTCGGCGAGAAAGAGCGCCATCTCCTCGGCGCTGATCGAGCCACTGGTGTCGATCACGATGACGATCTCGGCCTGGTTACTACGCAGACTCGGAAGAATCGCGGCGCCTTCGCGCCGGCTGGGGCGCATATAACTGTAATCGTCGCGCGCGATGGCGGTCATATAACGCGCCAGCAACATGCGCCACGGCAATTGCGGCTGCAACAAATGATCGACCATGCGCGCCATTGCGCCGCTCAGCTTGCCGGCCTGCAACGCTTGTTGCGCCGCACCCGCGAGGCGTTGCTGCCACTGAATACCGAGCGTCTCCTGCTCTTGCGGTGATAACGGCGGCGGCTGCGGCGCGCCGCCGGCGTTCGGGTCGAGTTCGCCGTGTGTACCGTCGTTTTGGTTCGATTCGTCACCGGGTTCGCGTGCTGGATCCTGCGGCGGAGTTGCATCGTACAAATGTTGATCCAGCGGCTCTTCTTCGTTCGTCTCGTCGAGCATGGGATAAATTTCTTCCGCCGTCATGCCGGCAAACTCAGGTAAATACAAACTACCAGGCGGCGCCGTTAAGCCATCATCGATCAGCAGCGGATTGATCGCGAAGTCGCAGGCGACATCCCAGCGCTGCTTGATGCGATGTTGTCGCCGCGCAAAATGGAGTAGGGCGCAGTGTAAGGCCTCGTGCGCGACGACAAATTGTGCCTCGGCGGTCGAGAGGGCCTCGATATACTCGGGGTTGTAATAAAACGTGCGCGCATCGGTTGCGGTCGTGCGACACCATTTCGGATCGGCCGCCACCAACGGCAGGCGCAGCGTCAGTGCACCGAGAAAGGGTTTCTCGAGAATGAGTCGCGTGCGCGCGGCGGCAAGTTTAGTCTCAACGTCTTTGGCCATCGAGGTGGTAATGTACAACGATCAATGGCAGTGACAAAACGGTGGTCTGGTGGGCGATCTCGCGCTACTAAAGGCCACTGCGATCTGGTATAGACCGCAGTGGGGCATCACTGAAATTGCGGCGGCTAGAAATGGTAGGCGACATTTAAATTAACAGCGTAGCCATCACCGCTTACGTTTTCGGTGAGCCCGCCGCTGGTGTTGGGACTTTCAGCGCTGGAGTATTGAACGAACCGATAAGTGGCGCCGAGACCGGTCGAAACATGTTCCGTTACAAAATAATCGACGCCGAGGCCGAGGTTAAGTCCCGAGCCGATATATTTCGCATCGCCGATCGTAGGGCCAAAACTGCCGGCTCTCGTACCATCTTTTACGTTCAAGACGTCTATGTTCAGGCCGAACAAGCCGTAGGGACGTACCGCATGCGTATCGTCGAGGAAGTGATACTTGAAATCGATGTCGAGCGAATGATAGTCCGCCGTCAGTTTGCGCGTGCCGAAAGTCGCATCATGTTTTGTCTTTGTGTATCCGACCTCAATTGCCCAACGCGACGTAAAGGAATAACCGCCGAAGAGCGTTCCACCCCAGGCGCCATCTATTTTTGGCAATAGAATCACATCGCTGCTGGTCATAGCAGGTATTGCGCTGTTTCCTTCAAAATCGCCATCAACGGTACGGTAGGCCGCGCCAAGGCCGAGATAAAAACTATTCGCGGAACTTAACGGTGAGAACGCAAGACAACACGCGCCGACGACGGCGCTCATCGCATAATACTTCATTGATATTCCTCCCTAAGGAATAAAGTTGTTGTTTATGTGGACTGCTGGGTCCGCTGCGGACTATAGCACAGGCAAAAATTACCAGACCAGAGGTGTGGGGTATTACCAATGATATGTGGTTGTCAGCATCATGCTGTAACCATTGCCGGCGAGTTTGTTTTCGAGCTGCCAGTGTGTCGAAACGGCAATGGCTTCGTTATATTTCACGAGGCGATATTTCGCATTGAATCCAATGGAAATGTGGTCGGTAAGGAAGTATTCGGCGCCGGTGCCGACGTTAAAACCGCCGCCATAATATCTCGCATCGTCCGTCCCCAAGATGTTTGCAGCCCCGCCTTTGACTTTCACTTGGTCGAAATTGACCCCCACGAGCACATAGGGGCGAAGCGGTTGCCTGACAATGAAGAAATACTTTAAGTCGAAATCAACCACGCTATAGTCGGTATCGAACTTTATATCATTCCATTGGGAATCGTGCGCCGAGGCCGCGTAACTTAATTCAAGCGCATAGTGGCCGCGGCTATAGCCGCCGAGAGCCGACCAGCCGACGGCTTTATCCATTTTGGGCACAATGAGCAGGGTCGGTGGGACGTTGTTACTGGAACCATTGGCACTGGTATCAAAACTGCGATTGCCATCGAAATCGCCATTGATCGCGTTATAAGTCGTACCGAGGCCCAAATAAAATCCATCGGCGGCGAAGCTTGGCACGGAAAAGACGCCGATACCGATACTACTCGTGACGCTTAGCACAAAACGCCTCATGCGTGCTCTGGCCTAATGATTGAACACCATTACTTCCGCAATCGATTCGGCCCAGGTTGAAAACTGTGGCACATCGAATAACGGCGCGCCGACGGCGCGATGTAAATCCGATACCAACATCACACCCATCTCGCGTTGTGTGAAGCGTCCAGCGTAATCGAGAATGCGGCCGTAAGTTTCAGCGGCATGGCCGTTCGCCTTGGCACCGATCGCGCGGCTGACGAGCGCAGTGGCGACGGCGTATTGCAGATCGATTTCGCGCGGCACCGGCACGGTCTCCCCGCGTAAGATCGCGTCGATATCCGGCAATTGTTCCCAGTGATCGATGAATGCCTTGAGTTCGACCCCGGCCGCCGGACCAACGCAGGCCTGCAGTGCTGCCGATAATAAATTCGGAGTGTCGCCGAATTTTTGTAGCGCGCGATGCGCGAATTCCCAAGACCGCGGCGACGGAAACGCGACCGGGTTGTGTGCCGGGTCGAAGTTAAATAAGAGTTCGGGACGAAATCGCAAGAAGGCAATAACCCGCTCGTCGATGCGATGTGCGTAGGCCCACGCCACCCAATCGTCGAGATGCACATCGACGGTGAAATGCGCGAAGCGATTTGCCAGTGGTGCCGGCATGCTGTAAGTGACGCCGCGGTCGCCCTGGCGATTGCCGGCGGCGAAAATTGCCCAGCCGTTTGGGACGCGATATTCGCCCAGTCGCCGGTCGAGAATGAGCTGATACGCCGCCGCCGAAACCGTAGGCGCCGCCGACGTGATCTCGTCCAAAAATAATATTCCATTGCTACCGTGACGCGCGGCATCGGGCAGCAAGGCCGGGATCGCCCATTCGACGAGATCGTCTTTGCGGAACGGGATGCCGCGCAAATCGCTTGGTTCCATTTGCGATAGACGCACATCGACCACGGTCGCG
>CAZCAK010000081.1:0-7315 GCA_964496605.1 uncultured Acidiferrobacteraceae bacterium
AACGATAAGCAGCAGAAGGACTTCGAAGAGTTCTTAGAATGCGACTTCTCGTTCGAGCTGCCGAATATTGCGCGCTTCCGCGTCAATGCCTTCAATCAAAACCGCGGCCCGGGCGCGGTGTTCCGTACCATTCCGTCGAAGATCCTTTCGCTCGAGCAGCTGAACGCACCGGCGATTTTCAAACAAATCTCGGAACAACCGCGCGGTATCGTGCTCGTGACCGGACCGACCGGTTCCGGTAAGTCGACCACGCTCGCGGCGATGATTAACCACATCAACGAAACCAAGCACGATCATATTCTCACCATCGAAGATCCGATCGAATTCGTGCATACCAGCAAGAACTGCCTGATCAACCAGCGCGAGGTACATCGCGATACCTTGGGCTTCGACAAGGCGTTGCGCTCGGCCTTGCGCGAAGACCCGGACGTGATTCTGGTGGGCGAAATGCGCGACCTGGAAACAATCCGCTTGGCGCTTAGTGCCGCCGAAACCGGTCACTTGGTGTTCGGCACCTTGCATACCAGTTCCGCGGCCAAGACCATCGACCGTATCGTCGACGTATTCCCTGCGGCGGAAAAGGAAATGGTGCGCTCGATGTTGTCGGAAAGTTTGCGCGCGGTTATCTCGCAGACGCTATTGAAAAAAATCGGCGGCGGTCGCGTCGCGGCGCATGAGATCATGATCGGTACGCCGGCGATTCGTAACCTCATTCGCGAAAATAAGATCGCGCAGATGTATTCCGCCATTCAAACCAGCCAAGGTGTCGGCATGCAGACGCTGGATCAAAATCTCTTGGAGTTGGTACGCATGCGCCAAGTTCATATCGACGACGCGCGCTTGAAGGCGGCGAACAAGGATCTGTTCCAGGGTGCCGTTAATATTCCAACGATGAAGGCCAAGTAACATGGTATTCAGCGACCTTTTAAAATTGATGGTACATAAGAAGGGCTCTGACCTTTATATCACCGCTGGCGCTGCCCCGAGCATGAAGGTGGACGGTAAGATCATGCCGGTGACGAAGCAGGCGTTGACGCCAGAGCAGGCGCGGGCGTTTTGTTACGGCATCATGAACGAAGAGCAGCGTCGCCAGTTTGAGGCGTCGAACGAATGCAATTTTGCGATCAGCCCGCAAGACATCGGTCGTTTCCGCGTCAACGTGTTTATGCAGCAGCAACGCGTCGGTATGGTTTTGCGCAAAATCGAGACGCGTATTCCCAAATTCGAAGAGCTGAATCTACCGCCGGTGTTGAAAGACATCGCCCTCACCAAGCGCGGACTCGTTATCTTCGTCGGTGCCACCGGCTCGGGCAAATCGACCTCGCTCGCCGCCATGATCGGCTATCGCAACGAATACAGTTACGGCCACATCATCACGATCGAGGACCCAATCGAATTTGTGCATGAGCACCGCAATTGCATCGTGACGCAGCGCGAAGTCGGCGTCGACACGGATTCATTCGATGCGGCCTTGAAGAACACGTTGCGCCAAGCGCCGGACGTGATCCTCATCGGCGAAATTCGCTCGCGGGAAACCATGGATTACGCCGTCGCCTTCGCCGAAACCGGTCACTTATGCCTTGCGACCTTGCACGCGAATAGTGCCAACCAGGCGCTGGACCGCATTATTAACTTCTTCCCGGAAGATCGCCGCTCGCAGTTGTTGATGGATTTGTCGCTGAATTTGAAGGCGGTGGTCTCGCAGCGCTTGATTCCAAATAAGGAAGGCAAGGGTCGCGTCGCCGCAGTCGAAATCATGATCAATTCGCCGTTGATCGCCGATTTGATTCTCAAGGGCGAAGTTCACAGCATTAAAGAGCTCATGTCGAAATCGACCGAGGCCGGCATGCAGACGTTTGATCAGGCCTTGTTCTATTTGTACGAGAATGGCTTCATCACGTACGAAGAAGCGATGCGCAATGCCGATTCGCAGAACGATTTGCGGCTTAAGATCAAGCTCGAAGGCAAGGATGCCAAGGGTTCGCAACTGGGCGAGAGCCTGCGTAACGTTACTTATTAGCTCTATCGGTGTTCTATTGCCGCGGCGTTTGTCGTTGTCGCCGCGGCGCCTGGCATAATCGGCACATGCAAATTTCTGAAGTCCTGGGTCTTGCTGCCGGGTGCTTTACCACCGCGGCCTTTGTGCCGCAGGTGCTGCACACCTGGCGCCGCAAATCTGCGCGTGATATTTCGCTCGCGATGTTCGCGACGTTTTGCATCGGTCTCGTGTTGTGGATTTTATACGGTCTGTACATTCACTCCGTGCCGATCGTGCTTGCGAACCTCGTGACATTCGCGCTCGCGTTCACCATTCTGTACTTTAAGCTGCGATACAAATAAATGTCGGATGCCGCGATTGGCGTTTTCGATTCGGGAGTCGGCGGACTTACCGTCATGCGCGCTTTGATGGCGCGTCTGCCGCAGGAGAATTTGATTTATTTCGGCGACACCGCGCGTGTGCCCTACGGCGTAAAGTCGGCCGCGACCATCGGTACCTATGCCGCGGAGATTACCCAATTTCTGTTGGAAAAAAACGTCAAGATGCTGATCGTCGCGTGCAATACCATCGCGGCCGTAGCATCGCAAACGGTGAAAGACTTATCGCCGGTGCCGGTGTTGGACGTGCTCGACGCCGGCGCACGTGCGGCGGTGGCGCAGACTCGCAGTAAACACGTCGGCATCATCGGCACCTTGACGACCATTAACAGCGGCGCTTATGTCAGCGCGATTCAGCGTTACGATCTCGACATCCGTGTGGTCGGTCAGGCGTGTCCCTTGTTTGTCCCATTGGTGGAGGAGGGCTGGCTCGATCACCCGGTGACGCGCCTCACCGCGGATGAATATCTGCAGCCGCTATTGGTGCAAGGCGTCGATACCTTGGTGATGGGCTGTACGCATTATCCTCTATTGCAACCATTGCTACAGGAAGTTGCCGGCAGCGAAATTGCGCTGGTCGACTCGGCACAAACGGTGGCGGAGCAGGCGGCCTTGATGTTGGGTGAAGCCAATCTCGAGCGGCGCGCGAAGACGCCGCCGCATTATCAATACTACGTCACGGATGTGCCCTTGCGGTTTCAGGCGATCGGCGAACGTTTTCTCGGCCGTAACCTTACCCATGTTAGTCTAGTGCGCTGGTAGCTTGCGCGATCGCGCAGGAGACGCACGGCGCATGTCGCTGTTCGATTTATTTCACCGCAATAAAATTTCTGCCGAACATGTCGGGCGGTGTGCGATCGTGCTCAACAACGCCGATGTCAATGCCGCTACCCATCTCATCGCCGCGATCGAAGCCAAATTCGGCCCGGTCGTGTTGCTGCTCGCACAGCCTTACGCCGGTGCGCACGCACATTATCGGTTTGACGCCAAGAATGCCGCGCCGGTGCTGCGCGGGTTGTCGCCACAGCGCATCGTGGTCGTTGGCGAGATCGATGCGCGACTGTTTCGCACGCAGCAGGCGCCGTTGTATTGGCTAAATGCCAGCCGCACACCCGAGGCCGCGACGCGAGCGATAACGGTCGCCTCGCAACGGCAGGCCGACGCAATCGAACACGCAGTGATTACCGGCGATCCCTTGCTCGATATCGCGACATCGCCGGGGGTTGCGGCACCCAGCGAGTTCTGCGAACGCTTTAAGGAATTTAGCGAACGCCAACGCTGGGTCGGTTATTTCGCTGCCACCGGCGATGGCGAGGAAGACGCGGCATATCTCACGTTCATGCAATTGTCGCGTAAGAATATGGGAATTCTGGTGTTGGCGCCGCACGACCCGGCGCGTTATGAGCCGGTGTATCGCGACGCGATCAAATATCGTTTACCGACGAATCGCCACGCACGTCTGATTACGTCTTATATTCCACACAAAACGCGCGTTTATTACATCGAAGATGCCACTGCTTTGCATGCGATGTATGCCTGCGCGGATTTTGTGGTCGTCGGCGGTACCTTAAGCGCTAGCGCGGCGCATGCACCTGATGTGCTGACACCGCTGCAAATGGGAAAGGCCGCAATCGTGGGGCCGCAGCGCCAAGATCGGCTCGTGCATGCGGCGTTAGCGGCAGATGTGCTAATGGCAGCGGATGACGTCAATGGTATTGTCGACGCGGCGCAGCGTTTGATCGCCGAGCCGAATTTGCGTGCGCAATATGTCGCGCGCGCCAGTACCTGGCTGCAAATACAGGAACGAGCGGTCGAGAATGTAATGCAGGTGATTGAATAGCCATCGGTGCAGTGTGCGGTGTGTACCACCGTGACATAGGCGTTACGATGCATGCAATGCGAACGGCTTGTTTAAAGAAGTGGGTAAGGTGCGCACCGCGCACTGATCGAACTACGATTACTTTTTATCTAACTCGAACACCAACTCGCCGCCGACCAAGGTGTGCGTGACGCGTCCGACAAAATTCCACCCGAGGAACGGTGTATTGTGCCCACGGCTGACGATCTGGTCTTCGGTTAGGGTCCAGTCGCGCGTCGGATCGAAGATGCAGATATCGGCAGTAGCGCCGATATCGAGGTGCCCGGTTTCAACGCCGATGATCGTTGCCGGTTTATGTGTCAGTGCGGCGATCGCATCGTTCAAGGACAGCAATCCCTGTTCGACTAATTTTAAGGTTAGCGGTAATAGAGTCTCTAAGGCCGAGATGCCCGGCGCCGAATTACTGAACGGCGCCAGCTTGGCGTCATGCTCGTGCGGTTGATGATCGGAGCAAATTGCCGCGACCACGCCGGTGGTTACGGCTTGACGCAAGGCGTCGCGATCGCGTTCGCTGCGCAAGGGCGGAATCACATGACACTGCGTATTGAAAAATCCAACATCATGCTCGCTTAAGTGCAGGTGATGTGCCGTCACGTCGGCGGTGACCGGCAATCCTTGCTGTTGTGCCGCCGCGACCATCGCGAGCGCGCGCGCACTCGAGAGTTGGCAAAAATGTGCGCGCACGCCGGTTTGTTCGATCAAGGCGAGATCGCGCGCGACGGCGACGGTCTCCGCGGCTTCAGGAATTCCCGGCAGGCCGAGGCGCATACCGACTTCGCCTTCGTGCACTACGCCTTTGCCGCGGAGCCATGGGTCTTCCGAATGCAGGAACACGGTAAGATCGAAGCTCGCCGCGTATTCCATTGCGTGCCGCAGGACTTGCGTATCCTTAATGGGATGCAGGGCATTGCTAAAACCAATACAGCCGGCCTCGTCGAGCGCCGCCATATCGGTGAGGCGTTCGCCCTGCAGACCGGACGTGAGCGCGCCGATGGGATGGATAAAAGCGCGCCCGACCTGCCATCCGCGGCTTTGAATCATCTGTGCCATCGCCGGCGTATCGATCACCGGCTCGGTGTCCGGTGGGCAGCATAGCGTGGTAATACCGCCCGCAACCGCGGCCGTGGTTTCGCTATCGATCGTGGCCTTGTACTCAAGGCCCGGTTCGCGCAGGCGTGCACGCAAATCGACCAAGCCAGGGCAAACGATTTTACTGCGCGCATCGATGACGACGTCGGTGCGAAATTGCGGCGGCTCGACGCCGATGGCGACGACGAAACCGTCCTCGATGTAGAGGTCCTTGACCGCGTCGAGCCGATTGGCCGGATCAATAATGCGACCGCCGCGAATGACGCTACGCATCAGGTCTTACCCTCGCTGCGCTGTTGGCCGCCGAGAATCAGCGCCATGATCGCCATGCGGACCGCAATGCCGTAGGTGACTTGTGGCAAGATCACCGATTGCGGACCGTCGGCGACACTGGACTCGATTTCGAGTCCGCGATTCATCGGTCCCGGGTGCATCACGATCGCATCCGGTTTCGCGCAGGCGAGTTTTTCCCAGGTCAGGCCGTAGAGATTGAAATATTCTTGCTGGCTCGGAATGAGCGCACCGCTCATGCGCTCGAGTTGCAAGCGCAGCATCATGATCACGTCGACGCCGTCGAGGCCGGCGCGCATATCGGTGTAGGGATGCACACCGAGTTTTTCCACGCCCAAGGGCAATAATGTCTTCGGCGCGATCACGCGTACCTCGGCGACACCGAGACTCGTCAGGGCGTGAATCTGCGAGCGCGCGACGCGCGAGTGCAGGATGTCACCGACAATGGCGACGCGCAGCTGATTGAAATCGCCTTTGTGCCGGCGGATGGTAAACATATCCAGCATCGCCTGCGTCGGATGTGCATGGCGACCGTCGCCGGCGTTGATGATGTGCACATGGGCCGGGACGTGATTCGCGATGAGGTAGGCCGCGCCGCTGTTATTGTGCCGCACCACGAATAGATCGGTGTGCATCGCTTCGAGATTGCGCACGGTATCGAGCAGGCTTTCGCCCTTGCTTGTCGATGAGACACTGGTGTTGATGTTGATAACGTCAGCCGAAAGCCGCTTCGCCGCGATTTCGAACGTGGTCCGCGTACGCGTGCTCGACTCAAAAAAGAGATTGACGACGGTCTTACCGCGTAACAGCGGCACCTTTTTGATTTCGCGTTCGCCGACGGTGATAAACGATTCGGCGGTATCGAGGATTTCGAGAATGGTCTGACGCTTCAGACCTTCAATGGTCAGGAAATGTCGCAAGCGTCCCTGGCGATCGAATTGAATATCGTCGCGCGTCAACCCCCGACCTCTTGGAGTTTGAGTTCGAGATTTTCCGGGCCGCTGAGTTTGATGTGCTGATTGCGCGCGAGTTGTAGCCGCGCGCCGACGACATCGGCCTGAATCGGTAACTCGCGGCCATCGCGTTCGATCAACACCGCTAACAACACCGAGGCCGGACGGCCGTAGTCAAAGATTTCGTTAAGGGCGGCGCGAATCGTGCGTCCGGTGTGCAGCACGTCGTCGACCAGGATGATATGGCGGTCATCGATATCGAAGGGTAGATGTGACGCCTTCACTTGCGGATGAATGCCGAGCCGCGTGAAGTCATCGCGATAAAACGAAATATCGAGCGTGCCGAGCGGGTCGCTTAGGCCGAGGGTGTCGCGCAAACGATTCGCGATCCAGACACCGCCGCTGTGGATGCCGACCAAAACCGGCTTGCGGGCCAGATGTGCGCGCAGTTGTTGCGCCATCGTATCGAGCGTCGTCGCGACATTCGGCAAGGCGCTCATGCGGGCGGCATCTCGTCGAGATAGGCTTGAAGGATGGTTTGTGCCGCGAGCTGGTCGATCCTAGACTTGGCGCGTGCGCGGGAAAGTTGGCGCGGATTGCGCGGCCTTAACGTCAAGCCGGCCTCGATCAAGGCGTTTTTGGCAGTGACGGAGGTGAGGCGCTCATCGACCATATGGACCGGCAGATTGTAGCGACCGTGCAAGCGATTACCAAATGTTTTCGCCGC
>CAZCAK010000082.1:0-7259 GCA_964496605.1 uncultured Acidiferrobacteraceae bacterium
ACGCAATAATCGATCGTGAAACGTCTTCAGGGAAAAATCCGCCGTGGTGCGCAGGCGATCGCGCGTCGCATTTATTAGCGCCCAGCCGGTGGCGTAACCCAATGGCACGCCGGGTGCCTTGCTATACCACGTGATCTCAGCCATGGCCTGACTCTGAGGGAAACCTAAGGACTCGACCAATCGTTGTGCCGCACGATCCGGCGCGAGTTCGCGCGTATGTAGATCGATGTCGATCATGATACGCAGGGCGCGCCATAGCCGGTCTTTTAATAAGATAAACCGCTGCTCCGGCGCCGCGAGAAACCCCTGCTCGTGCATCAATTGCTCGCAATACAAAGCCCAGCCTTCATAAAACGTAGCGGAGGCGTTCAGTAATCGCGGCAAACTGCGCGCATCGGCGTAGCCATTGGCAGTAACAAACTGCAGGTGATGCCCGGGCCACGCCTCGTGCACACAGGTATGCATCAAACCGAACAAATCGTGTTCCGCGAGTTCGCTCGCATCGCGTGGCGGCGTGACGTAGTAGTAGCCTTGTTGCGCCGGATCGTTCGGCGCCGGATCGCTATAGGCCGCGAACGGAATTTGGTGCCGCAAAAACGTCGGCGTCTCCATGACCGTCAAGCGCTCGTTTGCCGGCAGTGAGACTAAATCACGCTCACGCACGAACGCGCGCGCCGCTTCCATTTGTTCGCGATACACACCCAATAACCGCTCGTGCTCCGGCAGGTGGGTGCGCATTCGCGCCGCGACATCGCGCACGCTGCCGCCGAGCGCCTGCGCCGCATCTTTAAGATCGCGCTCAGTTTCTTCGTATAAGGCCTCGCCGAATGCGTAAAGGGTATCGCCATCAACGTCTAAGAAGTGCCGCAAGCGCAATACCGCGGCGAAATACTCCTGACCGCAACCAACCGTCGCGGCAGCAGCATCAAGCGTCTCGATGAACTGCGCAAAGTCTTGCAGTGCTCCATGCGCCGCTTGCGTCAGCGCATCGATACCTTCGATGCCGGCGGCGGCGACTTTTGGGTGTTGCGGCAAACCGCGCACATATTCGGCGCCGCTACGTGCGGTCACGATCGCGGCGTCGCGCCACAAGCGTGGGATCCGTGCGCGATACTCGAGCAGATATTCGCGCGCGGCCTCTAGATGCGCCGGCACGGCACGCAAGCGCTCGGCGAACGCCGACGAAAATGCCGCGATATTGCGCTGGGTCAGTTGAAATAAGGCGTTGACCGGCAGCAGCGCGCCGGGGTCGATTCGATAGGGTGCGACCTGCAGCAAATATTGGTTTTCGAGCGACGCGGCACCGAGCAGGATTTCGTAGTCCAGCGCACGCGCGGGCGTCAACGTCGGTAGATCGATACCGCCGAGCGCGGCTAACAGCGCATTATTGAGCGAGACCAGCTCCATGCGGGCCGCCTCGCCAAAGGGCGCCAGAAGATGACTGTATCCATCGACACCAACCTCGACTGCAGCTTCTGGATGATAGCGAAACCAGGCGCGGTAATAGTCCGCGACGGTCGCGTCGAATAACGCATCCGGTAAGCCAGCGGTGCCGACGCGTTGCGCGTCGCTCACGCCGCCTCGCGGATTTCGAAATCGTGGGTAATGGTGGCGGTTTTCGCAATCATAATTGATGCCGAGCAATATTTTGTCGCCGACAACTCGATCGCGCGCGCGACTTGTGCCGGATTCAAATCTTTGCCGGTAACGACGAAGTGGATATGGATGCGGGTAAATACCTTGGGATCAGTATCGGCGCGCGCCGCATCGATCTGCGCAACGCAGTCGGTCACTTGCTGTCGTCCCTTGCGCAAGATATGTACAACATCGAATGCGGTACATCCGCCCATGCCGATGAGCACTGTCTCCATCGGCCGCGGTCCGCGATTGCGACCACCGTGTTCCGCCGGCCCATCCATGGTGAGCTGATGTCCACTCTCGGTTTCGCCGACAAATCCCACATCGCCGACCCATTTAATCGTTGCCTTCACCTTCGCCTCCAAACAAAGCCGCTAATTGTTTGCCCGGGTCTGGCGCGCGCATAAACGCCTCGCCGACTAAAAAGCAATTCACGCCCGCACGGCGCAAGCGCGCAACATCGGCGTGCGTCTCGATACCGCTTTCGCTGACGACGATACGCGCAGGCGGAATTGCCGGCAATAAAGTCAGCGTGGTGTCCAGGCGCGTTTCGAAATTGCGCAGGTTACGATTGTTCACGCCGATCAGGCGCGCCTCGAGCGCCAACGCGCGCTGCAGTTCTTCTTGATCGTGCACCTCTACCAACACATCGAGCGCGCGTTCGCGTGCAGATGCATGCAACTCGCGCAATTGCGTATCGCTCAATGCGGCAACGATGAGCAAAATGCAATCCGCGCCCAAGAGTCGCGCCTCATCGACTTGATACGGATCGATGACAAAGTCTTTGCGCAGCACCGGCAACTGACACGCGGCACGCGCCTGTTGCAGATAGGCGTCGGCGCCTTGGAAAAAATCGACGTCGGTCAAAACCGATAAGCAAGTCGCACCATGGGCGGCATAGCTGCGCGCAATCGCCGCTGGGTCGAAGTCCGCACGCAGAACGCCTTTACTCGGCGAGGCCTTCTTTATTTCGGCGATAACCGCGGCGTGACCGCGCTCGATACGCGCGGCAATGGCGGCGATAAATCCGCGCGTCGGCGGTAGATCCTGCACGCGTTGCTGCAGCTCCGCCGGCGGTAGCACGCGCCGACGTTCCGCCACTTCCTCGGTCTTGCGCGCGAGGATTTTACGCAAGACATCCGGAACGCTCACTTCATGGCTTGGCTGCATCGAATCAGCGCCTCGAGTTTTTGCGCCGCGTCGCCGGAGGCGATCACGCGGTGTGCCGTAGCGACACCGGCGGCGAAGTCGTGCGCCAGGCCGGCGACATAAATCGCCGCACCGGCGTTGAGGGCGACGATATCGCGCGCTGCACCCGGGGCGTTACCCAGAACCGCGCGCATGATCGCGACACTTTCGCTGGCGTTGCTCACGCGCAAACCCTCCAGCGGCGCACGCCTGAGGCCAAAATCCTCCGGCGACACGCGATAGGTGCGGATCGCGCCGTCGCGCAACTCGGAAATTTGTGTCGCGCTATGAATGCTGATTTCGTCCAGCCCATCGTCGGCATGCACCACCATGACATGACGGCTGCCGAGCGTCTGCAGCACTTGGGCCAAGGGCTCGGTCAACTCGCGCTGATATACGCCCAGCAACTGATGCGGTGCCGCCGCGGGATTCGTTAATGGACCGAGAATATTAAAGATCGTGCGCACACCCATTTCGCGGCGCGGGCCGATGGCGTGCTTCATTGCATTATGATGCTTCGGTGCAAATAAGAAACCGACACCGGTTTCGTCGATGCACCGCGCGACCTGCGCCGGGGTCAGCTCTAGGTTTACTCCCGCTGCCTCTAATATGTCGGCGCTCCCGGATTTACTGGAAACCGAGCGATTGCCGTGTTTCGCGACCCTGCCGCCGGCGGCGGCAACCACAAACGCACTCGTCGTCGAAATATTAAAGGTACTAAGGCCATCGCCGCCGGTGCCGCAGGTGTCGACTAGATGCGTGCGATCGGCGACCTCGACTTGCGTCGCCAGCGCGCGCATCACTTCGGCCGCGGCGACAATCTCCTGCACCGTTTCGCCCTTCATGCGCAGACCGATTAGTAAGCCGCCGATTTGCGCCGGCGTCGCTTCGCCGGTCATCACGCGCTGCATCACCGCGCGCATTTCCTCGCGCGAGAGATGACGCCGCTCGATCATGGCGGCAATAGCCGCGGGGAGTTCCATCGTTAAGTACGCTGCAGAAAATTACGTAGGAGATCGTGACCGTGCTCGGTCAGAATCGACTCGGGATGAAATTGCACGCCCTCCACCGCGGTTTCGCGATGACGCACGCCCATGATTTCCCCATCGTCGGTCCAGGCGGTAATTTCCAGACAAGCCGGCAAGGTCTCGCGTTCGATCACCAATGAATGGTAACGCGTCGCGGTGAATGGATTCGGCAGTCCGCTGAATACGCCGATATTCTTATGATGAATCAGCGAGGTCTTGCCATGCATGAGTTGTTTCGCGCGCACGATATGCCCGCCGTAGGCCTGACCAATGCTTTGATGGCCGAGACACACCCCCAGAATCGGAATCTCGCCGGCGAACTTCAAAATCGTATCAACCGACACGCCGGCCTCATTCGGCGTACACGGACCGGGCGAGATGACGATGCGCGCCGGTTGCATCGCGGCGATGCCCGCTGTCGTCACCTCGTCGTTGCGCACCACGCGCACGTCTTCGCCGAGCTCACCGAAATATTGCACCAAGTTATAAGTAAAGGAATCGTAGTTGTCGATCATCAATAACATGTTTATTCCTCCACCACCGCCGCGTTCAGCGTAACGTAATCGCTGCCGCGTTGATCGAGTCCGGCCGCCGCCATATTCACCGCGCGAAAAATCGCGCGCGCCTTGTTCATGGTCTCGTCCCATTCGAGCCGCGGTTGCGAGTCGGCAACGATGCCGGCGCCGGCCTGGATATAGAGTTTACCGGCGCTAATCACCGCGGTACGAATCGCAATCGCCGTGTCCATATTGCCGTTCCAGGCGAGGTAGCCGACGGCACCGGAATAAACACCGCGCTTCACCGGCTCGAGTTCGTCGATAATTTCCATCGCGCGCACCTTCGGTGCGCCGCTGACGGTACCGGCGGGAAAAGTGGCGCGCAACACATCGATCGCATCGCAATCGGGCCGCAATTTTCCGACGACGTTCGATACGATATGCATCACATGCGAATAGCGCTCGATCGTCATGCGGTCGGTCACTTGCACGCTGCCGATACGCGCGACGCGGCCGACGTCGTTGCGCCCGAGATCGACCAACATCAGATGCTCCGCCAGCTCCTTCGGATCGGCCAGCAGCTCTTGCTCCAGGCGCACATCTTCCGCTTCGTCATGACCGCGCCGCCGCGTACCGGCGATCGGACGCACGGTCACGGTATCGCCTTCGAGCCGCGCGAGAATTTCCGGCGACGACCCGACGATATGAAACTCGCCGAGATCGAGGTAATACATATACGGCGAGGGATTTAAGGTACGCAGCGCGCGGTATAAATCCAGTGGTGCGAACGCAATCGCGACGCTCAGGCGTTGCGATAGCACCACTTGCATAATATCGCCGGCGCGAATGTACTCGCGCGCACGCTCGACCGCGGCCTCGAAACGCGCCTGGGTAAAATCAGAGACGAAATCCTGTTCGCGAATCTCCGCCGCCGCAGGCGGCGCACTCGGCGGCAGGCCGTCGTACAACATGCCGACGAGTTCGTCGAGCCGTCGACGCGCCTTGTAATACGCGTTGTCGATTTCGGGATTGACGTGGATAACGATATAAAGCTTGCCGGTGAGATTATCGAACACGATCACTTCGTCCGACACCATGAGCAGGACATCCGGTCCGCCGATGGCATCGGGCTTGGTGTTCTCGCCCAAGGTCGGCTCGATATAGCGCACCGTATCGTAACCGAAGTAACCCACTAGCCCGCCGGTGAAGCGCGGCAGATTTTCCACTTCCGGCATGCGATAACGCGCCTTGAAGTCGCGCACAAAATTCAACGGATCGTCGACTTGGACGCGCTCGACCACGACGCCATCCTTTTCGATTGTGACCTCGTGCGCGAACGCACGCAGCACCGTGCGCGCCGCGAGACCGATAATGGAATAGCGGCCCCACTTCTCTCCGCCCTGCACCGACTCGAACAGATAGGTGTAGCGGGTATTTGCAAGTTTGAGATAGGTACTGAGCGGCGTATCGAGATCGGCCAAGACCTCGCGCATCAGCGGTATGCGGTTATAGCCGTCGGCGGCGAATCGATCGAATTGTGTTTGCGTTAACATGCGGCACCATCGTAAACCCGGCGTCAGCGGCGGCTAACGATGCCTTGTGTTAGCGGCGCTGCGCGATTAATAGGAAAGACGCGTTCTCGAAAGACGACGCCAACGCCATCGTTGCCGGGAAATCATTAACACCGCCGCAGTGGTGTGCATCAGCGGTACAGCCGAATGTGTTGCGGCAATTGTTCCAAGGAGTCGATGACCGCCTCGGGCTTCAGTTCGCGCACGTCGCGACCGCGGTTGTAACCGTAGTTCACGCAAATGACTGGCATACCGGCGGCGCGCGCCGCTTGCGTATCATTTAGCGAGTCGCCGACCAAGAGCCCGTGCTCCGGTGTAATGCCGAAATGCTTGCAGGCATGCAGCAGCGGCAGCGGATCGGGCTTGCGCTTCGGCAAGCTGTCGCCGCTCAAGACCAATTTGAAATAGCGCGCGAGCTCGAGTTGTTGCAATAGCGGCATCGTGAAACGTTCCGCCTTGTTGGTAATGCAAGCCAGTTGAAACCCGGCCGCACTCAATTGCTGCAAACCGGCGAGGACACCGGGGAACGGGCGGCTCTTATCGGCGACATGCTCGCTATAGTGATGCGCGAAGCGCGCGTAACCGCGCTCGAACAAATCCGCCGCGGGCTCGCCGTCAAGACTATCGGTCAAGGCACGCTTCACCAGACGACTCACGCCATTGCCGATCCACGAGGTCACCTTCGCGAGATCGCGCGGTGGCATGCCGAGATCTTGCAGCATGAGGTTGGCACTTAAGGCAAGATCGGGCGCGGTGTGAATCAAGGTACCGTCAAGATCGATCATCACCATCTTTACCGCCAAGGGCAAACTAAACGTCTGCGTCGCGGCACTAGTCGAATGCGTGCTCATATTAAGAGACCTTCGCCTTCGCGAGTTCCGCGCGCATCGCGCCGATGACGGTGTCGTAACGATTCTTGTCGCTACCCTTGCCGGCGCCGAACACCGCGGACCCGGCGACAAAGGTATCCGCGCCCGCCTCGGCGATCTCGCGGATGTTATCGACTTTGACACCACCGTCGATTTCCAAACGGATCGGGCGACCGCTGGCCTTGATGCGCTGGCGCACTGCACGCAGTTTGTCCAAGCTCGAACGAATAAAACTTTGGCCACCGAAACCGGGATTAACCGACATCAATAAAATCATGTCGACCTTGTCCATGACATAGTCGAGATAGGATAGCGACGTCGCTGGGTTGAATACGAGACCGGATTTGCAACCCTGATCGCGTACCAGTTGCAGACTGCGATCGATATGTTCCGTCGCCTCTGGATGGAACGTGATGTAGCTCGCGCCGGCCTTGGCGAAAAATTGCGCGGCCGCGTGGCAGATATCGA
>CAZCAK010000083.1:0-5560 GCA_964496605.1 uncultured Acidiferrobacteraceae bacterium
CCAGCGGTTTGGTCTTGCTCGATACGATTCACAGCGAGGTGCCGGAATTACCGGTCATTATCATGACCGCACATTCCGATCTTGATAGCGCGATCGCGGCGTATCGCGGCGGCGCATTCGAATATCTACCAAAGCCGTTCGATATCGACGAGGCCGTGAGTCTAGCGCGGCGTGCGATCGAGCATCGACGGCGCGAACGAGAAACGCCGGCGACAAAGGCAGTGCGCACGTCCGAAATCATCGGCGAGGCACCGGCGATGCAAGAGGTGTTCCGCGCCATCGGCCGATTGTCGAACTCGCACATCAATGTGCTTATTAACGGTGAGTCAGGTACCGGCAAAGAGCTGGTTGCGCGCGCATTGCACAACCATAGCCCGCGCGCAAAAAAATCATTTATTGCGATCAACATCGCGGCAATTCCGCGCGAGCTGCTCGAATCGGAATTGTTTGGCCACGAGCGCGGTGCGTTTACCGGTGCGCTGCAACAACGCAAGGGGCGATTCGAGCAGGCCGACGGCGGTACTTTATTTCTCGACGAAATCGGCGACATGCCGGCGGAGCTGCAGACTCGCCTCCTACGCGTGTTATCCGACGGCAAGTTTTATCGTGTCGGCGGCTACGATCAAATCAGCACCGATGTACGCATCATTGCCGCGACCAATCAAAATCTGGAGCAGCGCGTCAAAGACGGCCGCTTCCGTGAAGATCTCTTTCATCGTCTCAATGTGATTCGCATCCATACGCCCGCCTTGCGCGAGCGCCGCGAAGACATCCCGGCCTTGGCGCAATATTTTCTCGCGGCATCGGCACGCGAGCTTAGCGTCGAGCCAAAGGTACTGCTGCCGGAAGTGAAGGATTATCTATCGAGTTTGCCGTGGCCGGGAAACGTGCGGCAACTGGAGAACACTTGTCGCTGGCTAACGGTAATGGCACCAAGTCAGACGGTGCGCATTGAGGATTTACCGCCGGAATTACGCGCGACCGACGAAAGCGATCGACAGGCCGACTGGGAAGTAGGCCTGCGCCGTTTGATCGAGCAGCGACTGGCGCGCGGTGAAACGAATATTTTGGATCGACTCAATCCTGACTTCGAACGCATTTTAATTCAGGCCGCGCTGAACCATACCGGCGGACGGAAGCAAGACGCGGCGAAGAAACTTGGCTGGGGCCGCAACACCCTGACGCGTAAACTCAAAGAACTGGGAATGAGTTCTTAGTCAGAAAGACAGCTTCGCGGCCTTACCGCTTTCGATCAGGCTGGTGGCGACATGCAGTCGTCGCGCACGTTGCTCCACCAGTCCGGCGCGACGCAGCTCGCTTAAGGTCGTGGTGACGCTTTGGCGCGTGGTACCGATCATATCCGCCATTTCCTGATGCGTAATGCCGATGTCGATGCAAATCTTGTCACCGACCCGGTGACCGTAGCGCTCGCTGAGATCAGTCAACAACATTTTGACCCGTTGCGGTACATCGTTGGTGGCAAGACCCTCAACGATTTTGCTTAAGCTGCGCAAGCGATAGGACAGCACTTCGATCACGTGAATCGCCGCCTGCGGATGCTGCTCGATGAAGGTCTTAAAACTGTCGCGCGGAATACTGAGGATTTGCGAATCGACGCACGCCTGGGCGTAAACCTTGCGGCGCCCACCATTGCAGAGTTCGGAGATGCCGAAAATTTCGCCAGCGGCGCAAAACCACAATAAGGTTTCTTTGCCACGTGCATTGAGTTGGAAAATTTTGACGCGACCTTGCTCGAGTACGTAGATCTTTGCATCTTCGATACCGGCCCGAAATAATAAGCCGCCGCGCTTTATCAGTGTCACTTCGCCCAAACCGCGCAGAGTTTGCCACTCCTGCGTGCTGAGCTGGGAAACGAAATCTAAAGAGTCAGAACCTTGTGTACTCATGGAAATCACCGCTTTCGTGTATCACCACTTCAGAATATACGAACGTAACCGGTCGGCGTCACGACAGATAGGAGCATAACGTAAGCGCATATTAAAGTCTGGTGGTAGCGAGGTATAGCGGGCTGTACATCGTGAATTGCCTTCTATACTCAAGGGTTGTCGGCGAATGGCGCGACAAAAATAAATTCATATAAAGGATAACCGCACACATGAAGATGCAAACCAGCAAGCTCTATCTCGGCTTCACCCTGGCCGCAATGCTGTTGACCAGCGACGCATTTGCCGGCGATATCACCCCGAAGATGCAGCCCAAGATCGATGCTCATAAGAAGCAAGCTACGGTATGGGCCGCCGATCCGGAAGTGGTCAAGGCGGTGAAGGAGTCGAATGCCAAGGGTCCGATCCCCGGCATGGGTAACGCCAAATGGCGTGAACTGAAGGAAACCGATCCTCTGATCCAAGGTTTTGTGACCAATCCTGCTGGCAAAAAGCTTACCGCGTGGATGAATGCCGATGCCAAGGGCATTAATAAGATCGTGTTGAGTGGTAATAAGAGTCAGCGCGTCGCCTTCACTTCGATGCCGGCCATATATCTCGGCAAGGGCAAACCGAATTTTGATGAGGCATTTTCCGGCAAGGTATGGCAGCAGGCGGAGACGAAGCCGGATCCGAGTACGAATATCGATACGGTGCAGATTGCTGCGCCGGTGAAGGATGGCGGCAATGTCATCGGCGTACTATTGGTTAGTCTCACCGCGGATCAGTTGAGTAAGTAGTATTGGAGAACAATGTGTTCGGTGTCAGCACGACAGGGGGAAGGAAATGAAAACGACGGGTATTGATAGTGGGGAAGTCATCGCAACCGCTAGTGGCAATGGATTTTTAGGCAACTTGGCGGCAAACGTGCGCGCGACCGGCGGTTCGCCAGCAAAGGTCTTCGCTGGATTTGTGGTGGCTTGGCTCGCGTTCTTTTTGATTCTCTATGTTATACCCACCCCCGAAGTCATTGGCATCGATGGCAAGGTCAGCGCACTGACGCCGGCCGGCAAGGCAACACTGGCAGTGATGGTATGGGCCTGTATCGTATGGATCACCGAAGCGATGCCGGTCGGCGTGAGTGGTTTGGTGATTCCTATGTTGCTGGTGCTCACCGGCGCCGTGCCGAACTTCCCGAAGGCGACGAGCGGATTTACCACCCCGGTGGCATTTTTATGTTTGGCGGCGTTCGTGTTCGCCGCGGTCATGCAGGCCGCCGGTATCGATCGACGCATTGCCTTGGCGATGCTCAAGCGTATGCGCATCAAGGAAGTCGGCGGCGTTATTTGGGGCATGTTCGGTGTCAACATGGTGTTGTCGTTGATTATCCCGGCGGCGAATGCGCGTGCCGCGACCTTGTTACCAGTGATTAACGGCATTACCAAGCTTTTCGGCGACACGCCGGAAGAGCGCGCCGGCAAGAAGGCGATCGTGATTCAAAGCCTGGTCTACGGTTCGATGATCAGCGGCATGTGTATCATCACGGCGCATCTCCCGAACTTGGTGATCGTGAATTTGTTCGAGACTGAGCTCGCGTACAACATTTCCTACATCCAGTGGTTCACTTTACAGTGGCCGTATCTGGGTATGTTTGTCCTGACACAATGGTGGGTGCGGTATTATTTCAAAACCAATGGCGTCGGCATTCCCGGTGGGACCTCGAAGATCGAATCGATGTATCGCGAGCAGCCGAAGATGTCGCAGTCGGAATGGCTGATCATCGCCGTGTTTACGATCGTGGCGCTTCTATGGGTAACGGAAAACGGCGTCGGCGACTGGAAAGGTCATGGCATTAAATCGCATAACGCGGCCTTGCTCGGCCTTGCGATTATGTTCACCCCGGGCCTGCTCGGTTTCAAATGGAAGGCGCTACAGGATCGCACTATTTGGGGTACCTGGTTATTGCTCGGCGGCGCCTTGTCGCTATCGGCCGTCATGGGAACTTCTGGTCTGGCGCAGTGGCTGTCGGATGTCATTCATCCGCTGGCGCATGGCCACAGCTGGTGGATGATTCTGCTTATCCTCATGGTCGGTACGCATATCATCCGCCTCGGCATGTTGTCGAATGTCGCCGCGATTACAATGTTGGCACCAATCCTGATCGCCTTGGCGCCGAAGCTTGGTTTGCATCCGGTTGCGTTCACGATGCTGGTTTCCGATACCGATACCTTCGCTTATATCTTACCGACACAGATCACTGCCGCGGTTATCGCCTACAGCAGCGGCACCTTCTCGATGGCGGATTACGCCAAGGTCGGTTGGGTTTCGGTACTGATCGCGATTGCCTACGGCATTTTAGTGATGGCACCGTGGTACGCGTTTATGGGCATTCCGGTATGGAACCCAAACGCGCCGTGGCCGTTCCAATAAGCTTTTAAATAACGACGTACCCCGGCCTGCTTGCAGGCCGGATTTTTTATTACGACAGGAATCCCAATGAAAAAAATGACTGACCAGGAGCTGCGGCAGAGACTCGGCGACTACATCGCGCCGCCGGGTCTCTATCAACACACCAAAGATCTACCGTTTCTCGGGAAGGTGACCTGCAACGTTGAGCACATGATCGCGGGCTCGTGGCAGGAGATCGTGCTCGATTACGAGTTGGGCGCCTCTGGTATGGCTGACGGTTCTTGGTTCAAGGCGACGTTTCGGTTTTACTCCGACTGGGCGCTGTTTCAGAACACCGACCCGAAGGGCGCAAATTACATTTCCGCGGAATATCAGGCCGGTCCCTTGCTCGATGGTCAAAGTGCCGCAACGGTACAGAAGCTTGCAGTGCGCTTCGATCAAAAAGGTCACGAGCGGCCGTTCCAAAAGGCGGTTATCGTCGACACCTTCGACGGCTATTTAAAAGCGGGCGATCACATCATCATCCGCCTTGGCGACCGCCGTTTTGGTGGACCGGGCACGCGCGTGCAAACCTTTGTTGAAGAAAATTTCAAAATTCGTTGCTACATCGATCCGCTCGGCACCTCGCGCTTCGCCGCAGTGCCGGATATTGTGATTCAAATCGTACCGGGTGCGCCGGCGCAATTGCAGTGGGCTGGTTCGCGCGCGGTGCGTGCTGGCGAAAAATTTCCGTTGCGCGTGCGCGCCGAAGACGAGTGGGGCAATACCTGTTGGAACGCCGGTGAAGAGGTGCTGGTCACCGCTACGCTCAACGGTAAATCGATGTACGAAAAAAAGGCGGCACTGAACGCTAAGGGTTGGGCGGTGCTACTGCTTGAAGATTTACCGACCAAAGACGTTGGCGAACTGGCAGTGACGGCGCACCTGCCGAAGCATCCCTGGGTTAAACCGCAGACATTTTACGTCAGTATCGAGAAAGACTTTCCCGCGCCGCGCATGTACTACACCGATTTGCACGTGCATTCGGAAGACACCATCGGCACGAATTCGACGCGTTACAACTTGACCTATGGCCGCGACGTGACCGGTCTCGATGTGCTCGCGTTCGCGCACAACGATTTCAATATTACGACCGAGCGCTGGCAGGCGACGGTGAAGCTCATTCGCGAAATCTGTAAAGACGGCTCGTTCGTCGCCTATCCCGGTACCGAGTGGTGCGGCTCTTCCTGCGCCGGCGGCGATCACAACGTTGTGTTCTTACACGACGG
>CAZCAK010000083.1:5660-7251 GCA_964496605.1 uncultured Acidiferrobacteraceae bacterium
GGTGCGGCTCTTCCTGCGCCGGCGGCGATCACAACGTTGTGTTCTTACACGACGGCGAGCCGGAGTTTCCCTTCCTCAAGACCGGTGAGCATGTGCGCTCGGTGGATTGGAATGAAGATACCAAGGGCGGCCAAGTTGAACCCGGCGCCTGGCCGTTGGAGGAATTGTGGGCGGCGTATGCCAAAGATCCGGAAGGCCATCTTCTAATCCCGCATGTCGGTGGCCGGCGTTGTATTTTGGACTGGCATTATCCGAAGCTTGAGCGCTTGATTGAGATCGGTTCGAGTTGGGGGCACTTCGGTTGGTTGTATCAGGAGGCCATGGAGCGCGGTTACAAAATCGGTGCCAGCATGGCCGGCGATGAGCACCGTGGTCGTTGCGGCGGCGGCGTTCCCGGCACCGCGGTGTTCGGCACTAAGGGCGGCATGTCGGGTGTGATTGCGCCCGAACTCACGCGCGCGGCAATTGCAAAGGCGCTGCGCGCGCGCCATACGTTTGCCTCCACCGGCGAACGCACGGTTGGCTTATTAAGCTGCGGCAAGTTCTTACAAGGCGACGAATTCGAACACAAAGGCAAGGCGCTGCTCGATTATCGCTTCTTGGGCGATGCCGGCTGGGATGAAATCGTGGCATTTGATCATACCGGTGAAATTTGGCGTCGCGACTTGCAACAAGAACTTGGCTATTCCGCGAGCAAGATTCGCTTGCGTTGGGGCGGCGCGCGCGTGAAGGATCGGTACCGTTGGGCCGCGTGGAAGGGCAAGATCACGATCCGTAACGGCGTCATCAATCGGTTCCAAGGTTTGGGCTTCGAGCACATCGAAGAGAACTGTTGGCGTCAGAGCGCGATCGAGATCGGGTTTAAAAGCGATACCTACGGCGATGTCGATGCGATCGAGATCGACGTATCGAATCTCGCCGGCACCACGATCACGGTCGAAGGCACGATCGACGGCTACGTTAAAGTGGGCGATCCGCTCAAGGGCAATCCGTTTGTGCACTGCCCAACGTTTAGCTGGGAAATCAGCGGACAAGAATTGTTAGAACAGGCACGCCTGAAAAAGGATCTGCCGGGAATCGAGATGTTCCTGGCCTTGGAGCGCATGAGTGACAAGCCGGCGCCGCGGGATGTGAGCGGCCAATTGGAAGTCGATGCCGTGAACGGACCGCATGGGCATCGCCCAGTGTATTTGCTCGGTCGTCAGGTCGACGATGCCAAGGTCTGGACGTCGGCGTTATTTATCACGTTCAAGAAGTAGGGTTCTGTGGTCGCACGAGACCGTGATGGCGATAGATCGCCGTTACGGTTTCGCTTTGTAAGAAAGTCACCAAGCGTTCACCCCAGTTACCAGCATCGCGGCATGCACCAACGTGGAAATCGCTGATGCGGTTCGCGCTCGTTCGGGGCAGCTCAACGATTTCGAACCATTCAGGGAATATGCGCTGATAGCGCAGTGCCAAGTGATAGTACACCAGGGCGACATCGGCCCGATCTTCCGCAAGCGCGAGCGGCGCCTCGCGATGATGAATACGTTCGCCGTTGACGATCCGCGGCATCGATGCGGTCGGATGCGCAAACTCCCAATCTGCC
>CAZCAK010000084.1:0-7249 GCA_964496605.1 uncultured Acidiferrobacteraceae bacterium
GCTTACGGATTTGTTGCAAGCGCCGCTATTGCAAAGTGAAGGCCGCAGTTTCCCGGTCGCAATTTCGTATTTAACGCAGGAGCCGAAGGGCGACATCGCACTCACCGCGGCGCAAGCGGCGGCCGCGGCGAGTGCGGCCGATGCCGGCGATGTGTTGGTATTCATGCCCGGGGCGCGCGAGATTCGTAGCGCGGTACATTGGCTGAGCGAACGCGTCGCGCCGGATGTGCGTGTTTTGCCCTTATACGGCGACTTAAGTACGAAAGCGCAGGACGCCGCTCTGCGCAGTGAACCGAACACGCGGCGCATCATTGTTGCAACGCCGATCGCGGAAACGAGTCTCACGATTCCCGGTGTACGCAGTGTCATCGATACCGGTTTACTGCGGCGACCGCGACTCGATGCCAATAGCGGTCTGACGCATTTGGAAACCGTGCGCGTATCGCAGGCCTCGGCAACGCAACGCGCCGGACGCGCGGGTCGCACCGCACCCGGGACTTGTCTGCGATTGTGGACTGAAACCATGCAGCGCGGTTTAGTGCCGCATCTCGCGCCCGAGATTGCCACGACCGATCTCGCGCCGCTGATGCTGGAGCTGGCTGTGTGGGGCGCGGCACCGGAGAGTTTGCGCTGGCTCGACGCGCCGCCGCCGGCACACTGCCTCCAGGCGCGTGAACTCCTACGTGAACTCGGTGCGCTCGATGTCGATTTTAGGATTACTGCACAAGGTCGTGCGATGGCGACTTTACCGATGCATCCCCGGCTCGCGCGCATGCTGCTCGCAGCGCAGACAATGGGGCGCCTCGCACTCGCCGCGGATATCGCTGCGCTGATTTCCGAACGCGATTTACTCCGCGGTGCTGACGCGCGTGACGCCGATTTGAGGCAACGCTTGCAGATATTGCGGGCCTATCGACGCGACGTGCGTTCGATCGGCAATATCGATCGCAATGCCTGTGCCCAGGTCGAACGTGCGGCACAACAATATCGTAACGCCATGGGCGGTGCTGTCGGTGCCGTTGATGACGACGAGCCCGGCACGCTCCTGGCGTACGCCTATCCGGATCGTATTGCATTGCAGCGCGCAGCAAATAGTCGGCGCTATCTATTGCGCAACGGACGCGGCGCGCAGCTGCGCGAGCACGATCCATTGTTCGGCACACCTGCGCTCGTTGTGGCGCATCTCGATGGCGCCGGTGGCAGCGAGGCGACGATTCATCTGACCGCCGCCGTGGCGCCCGATCACTTACGGCAGCAATTTGCCGGCGATATCGCGCTGCTCGATGTAGTGCGCTGGGACGACGCGAACGAAGCGGTCGTGGCACAGCGCGAAGAACAACTCGGTGCCTTGGTTCTGAGCCGCAAGCCGTTGACGACGCCGGGTGGCGAACGCGTTGTCGATGCGATGCTGGAAGGGATTGCACGTCTCGGTTTAGCAGCGTTGCCTTGGGACGACGTCACGCGTCAATGGCAGGCGCGGGTGTTGTGTCTGCGCGAATGGTTTCCAGAGGAGGCGTGGCCCGATGTCAGCGAATCCGCGCTCGCGCACGATGGGTCGTGGCTGGCACCGTATTTATCGGGGATTACCCGTCGTGCGCAACTAGCGCAGCTGGACCTCGAGGCGATTTTGCGCGCACGCTTGGACTGGCGTCAGCAGGCGCGCATGGATGCGGCGGCACCGACGCATCTGACGGTGCCGAGCGGTTCCCGTATTCGATTGCATTACGAGGTGGGGCAGCCGCCGGTACTGGCGGTGAAACTGCAAGAGCTGTTTGGGCTGGCCGATACGCCGCGTGTGGCCGATGGCCGGATCGCAGTGCTGCTGCATTTATTGTCACCGGCGAAGCGGCCGATTCAAGTGACGCAGGATTTGCGCGGTTTTTGGGAGCGGACCTATGCCGAGGTAAAAAAGGAATTGAAGGGACGTTACCCAAAACATCCGTGGCCGGACGATCCCTGGCGCGCATCGCCAACTGCGCGCACGCAGCGCCGATCTTAATTAACGGCGGCGTGTTTTGCCGTTGCCGCCGGCGCTACATCCAACGGATGCAGATCCAATTTTTGAAACAGGGCGCGATCGCGATCGGCTTCGGGGTTGGCGGTGGTCAGTAATTTCTCGCCGTAGAAAATCGAATTGGCACCGGCAAAGAAGCACAGGGCTTGCAACGATTCCGGCATGTCTTGACGCCCGGCCGAGAGGCGCACGAAGCTTTCGGGTAACACGATGCGCGCAACCGCGATGGTGCGCACAAACTCAAACGGCTCTAGCGCCGGTGTTTCGGCTAACGGCGTGCCCGGTACGCGCACCAATAAATTAATCGGAACGCTTTCCGGCTGCGGATCGAGCGCCGCCAACTGTGCCAACAGGCCGGCGCGACTCGCACGACTCTCGCCCATGCCGACGATGCCGCCGCAGCAGACCTTCATGCCGGCGTCGCGTACGCGTTCTAACGTGTCCAGTCGATCTTGGTATTCGCGCGTATGAATGATTTCGCCGTAAAACTCCGGGGCCGTATCGAGATTGTGGTTGTAATAATCGAGACCGGCGTCGGCCAACTGCTGCGCCTGTCCGTCGCGCAATAGACCCAGTGTGGCGCAGGTTTCGAGCCCGAGTGCGCGCACTGCACGTACCATATCGAGTACTGGTTCGAGATCTTTTTGTTTCGGTCCGCGCCAGGCGGCGCCCATACAGAATCGCGTTGCCCCCTGCGCCTTCGCCGCTTGCGCCGCGCGCGTGACCGCGTCTAGCGACATTAATGGTTCATTTTCGACCCCGGTGTGGTAGCGCGCGGACTGCGGACAATAGCCGCAATCTTCTGGGCAACCACCGGTTTTGATCGACAGCAAGGTACTGATTTGGACCGCGTTCGGGTCAAAATGGGTCCGATGGACGCTGTGAGCCCTGAACAGTAAGTCGTTGAATGGTAATAAAAACAGCTGTTCGACCTGGGCGACGGAGATTTTGGCCATACCTATATATATGTCTATAAGGGGTTGAGGGTCTCAGGACCTGACCTTAGAGGGCGTAGAGATCCCTGTCAACCGAAAACGTCGGCACCGGGTTTACGCGTTCCGCCGGCCGATGCCCTGATAATCGAAACCCGCATTCCGGAGCCCTTTGGGATCGTACTGGTTGCGTCCGTCGAAAATGACGGGCGTCTTCATGATTTTTTTCATGAGATCGAAATCGGGATAGCGAAACGGTTTCCATTCCGTTACCAGCACCATCGCATCGACACCCTTGAGTGCGTCGTATTGGTTCTCTGCTAGCACAACACTCTTATCGTTCAACCAGGTCGCCGGCAACTCTGCCTTAGCGGTCGGCATCGCCACCGGATCGTACGCCTTAACCTTAGCACCCGCGGCAATTAATGCCTGGAGCAATACCTTCGATGAGGCCTCGCGCATATCGTCGGTGCCTGGCTTGAACGCCAGACCCCACAGGCCGAAGGTGAGCCCCGATAGCTTGCCGTTGTAATGCGCATCGATCTTGTCGAACAACACGCGTTTTTGATCGGCGTTCCGCGCCTCCACGGCGCGCAATACCGTTGGCACGAAGTCGTGCTCTTCAGCCATGTGAACTAGCGCCTTCACGTCCTTCGGGAAACATGAACCACCGTAACCGCAGCCGGGATAAATAAAAGAATAACCGATGCGGCTATCGGAGCCGATGCCGTTGCGGACATTTTCAACATCGACGCCCATGCGATCGCAGAGATTGGCGATTTCATTGATGAAGCTGATTTTAGTGGCCAGCATGGCGTTGGCGGCATATTTAGTCATTTCTGCATCGCGCACGCCCATAAACAGAATGCGCTCGTGGTTGCGCATGAACGGTGCATATAGCTCGCGCATTACGCCTTTTGCGCTCTCACTCGCCGTGCCGATCACGACCCGGTCCGGGCGCATGAAATCGGCGATGGCATCGCCTTCCTTCAAAAACTCTGGATTGCTGACCACATCGAAGGAGATTTCGAGCTTGCGTGCCGCGAGTTCTTTTTGGATCGCCTTTTGCACCTGCTCAGCGGTACCGACCGGCACCGTCGACTTATCGACTACGACGCAATATTGGCGTATGTGCTTGCCGATTTCGCGCGCCACATCGAGGACATGTTTTAAGTCGGCCGAGCCGTCTTCGCGCGGTGGCGTGCCGACGGCAATGAAGTAGATATTTGATTCCGCCAAGGCGGCGCCGAGATCGGTGGTAAATTTAAGACGCTGCTCGGCGTAGTTACTGCTGACGAGATCTTCTAGGCCCGGCTCGTAAATCGGCAAGACACCGTGTTTTAAATTCTCGATTTTTTTGGCGTCAACGTCGACGCAGGTCACGGTGTTACCCATTTCGGCAAAGCACGCGCCGGTGACGAGGCCGACGTAACCGGTTCCGATGATTGTCAGTTTCATGAATACCCTGTTCCGCCCCAAATGGCTGGGCGCATTCTACCGATTGGCGGAACCGAGGGCTATGTGCGGGCTATGTGTGGATGATGTAGCACGGCCATATGGCGGCGCGACACGCACGTCGCGCCGCCAGCGTCAAAGACTTGGTGTGACGTCTCGATAAAGATTTTCCCGGCGCGACTGACATTGCGTACAACGCTTCGCGGTCGGATAGACCTCAAGGCGTGCACGTGGAATATCGCCGCCGCAATCCAGGCATTCCCCGTAGCTGCCGTCCTCGATACGCTCCAATGCGTCCTCGACCGCGCGCAATTCCGCCTGTTGTTTTTCCATGGAGCTGATCGCGAGGTCGGACATTTGCACCACTTGCGAGTCATCACCCGGGTCGCGCACGCCGCCGGACATATTGGAAAAATTCTTGCTATCGCTGTCGGCCGCATCGTCGCGCAGTTCAGTGCGGAGTTCGTCGCGGCGTCGCAGCAATCGCTGCTTGAAGTGCTTTAAATCATTGTCGCTTAAGCCGTCCACGGTGTTCTCCCCAAAAGAAAAAACCTAGCCTACGCGCAGTACCGCAGGGGCAACTCAGGCAAAAGTCGGGGCTTGAGGGGGACTAGTTGCAGATCAGCGGGAGGACGTCCAGGCGTTCGCCACGGGCGAATTGCGCGACCGGTTCCGCCAAGCGGATAAAACCGTTGGTATCGCGCAAGGCACCGATCATGTGCGAACCCTGATTGCTCAGTGCGCGCGCCATGAGCACGCCGTCTTCGAGATACAAATGCGCACGCAAAAACTCCATACGGCCCGGGGCGCGGACGAAATCGTGCGCCGCCAGCGCCGGTAACACGTAGTCGGTAAATACGCCGTGGCACCACGCAACTAAGGCTGGTTCGACGAACAATTTAAACGTCACTAAACTCGACACCGGGTTGCCCGGTAGGGCGAAGAAGTGCGTTTTATCGCCGTAGCGACCGAATGCAATCGGTTTGCCGGGCTTGATGCGCACCTTCCAAAACTGAAACTCACCGCGATCGGCGAACGCTTGGCGCACGAGATCGCGATCGCCGACCGAGGCACCGCCGCTGGTGACAACAAAATCGTAATCGCGCGCCTGTGCCAGTTTCGCTTTCAACGCGGCGAGATTATCCGGCACCATACCGCCGTCGATCGCGATCGCGCCTATTTCTTGCAGTAAGGCCATGGTCGCGACACGGTTCGATTCGTAAACCTGGCCTGGTTCTAGTGCACGCGGCGGTGCAATCAGTTCGTCACCGGTCGCGATGACCAATACGCGCGGGCGTCGATAGACGCGCACTTGCGCCCAGCCGGCCGCGGCCAGCACCGCGAGATCGACGCTACGCAATCGCTGGCCGCTACGATAAAGCGTATCACCGTGTTTGAAATCGCCGCCGCGGCGGCGTACGTGCTCACCGCGCGGGAGATTCGATGGTAGCGCTAAATGCGCGCCTTCCAATCGTACGTCTTCCTGGATAACGACGGTATCGGCACCGGCGGGAATCGGCGCGCCGGTAAAGATGCGCATCGCAGTTCCGCGCACAAGCGTGGCCGGGCGACTGCCGCAGCTCGCAATACCATCTACCGGAATATGTCGGAGCGTGCCGAGGGCTTCTACATTGAGCGCGTAGCCGTCCATTGCCGAGTTATCGAACGGCGGATGGTCGGTGCGCGCGGCGATGTCTTGTGCCAAATAGCGACCGCGCGCTTCGATTAACGGGACGTCTTCGGTTTCATCGGTCGCGCGTATCGCCTGCGCGATCGCGGCACGGGCTTCGCTGAGTGAAAGCATATCGCTAGTGTAACGAGCGCGCGTCTAATGCCATAGCGGCCGTGCGTCTAAATAGCGCTATAATGCGCCGTATGCCGAAACCCGATCGCCCATTCGTTCCGTTAAGCGTCGCCGTGCTAACGGTCTCCGATACGCGTACGCGCGCGAACGACACCTCGGGCGATTTGATCGAGACGCAACTGAGTGCCGCCGGCCATCGTATTGCCCACCGCGATATCGTGCACGATGACATCGAGCCGCTGCGCGCAAAATTTCGTTCCTGGATCTCTGATCGCGCGGTGGATGTTGTGATCGCCACCGGCGGTACCGGCGTGACCCAGCGCGACATAACGCCGGAGGCGCTGGCACCGCTAATCACCAAACCCATCCCTGGCTTTGGCGAGTTATTTCGCATGTTGTCATATCAAGAGGTCGGTACCTCGACGATTCAGTCGCGCGCGGTTGCCGGTATCGCCGACGATACGATTGTGTTTTTATTACCCGGATCAACCGGTGCTTGCCGTCTCGGCATGGAGAAAATTATTTTACCGCAGCTCGATGCACGTCATCGACCGTGCAATCTGACCGAATTATTGCCGCGCATCCGCGGTGAGTGATGTTATGGCGAAATTAACGCACTTCAACGAGCATGGCGATGCGCATATGGTGGATGTCGGCGCCAAAGCCGTCAGCGCACGCCGTGCGATTGCCGAAGGCCTTATTCGCATGCAGCGCGACACCTTCGACATGGTGCGGACCGGTGCGCATGCTAAGGGCGACGTATTGAGCGTCGCGCGTATCGCGGCGATTATGGCGGCGAAAAAGACCGCGGAGCTGATTCCGCTGTGTCATCCCATTGCGCTCGATAGTATCGAAGTCAAATTCGAGTATCGCGCCGTGGATAACGCCATCTTGTGTCGCGCTAGCGTCGCCTCGGTCGGGCGTACCGGCGTGGAAATGGAGGCGCTCACCGCGGTGCAGATCGGGCTGTTGACGATTTACGATATGTGCAAGGCGGTCGATCGTGGAATGAGTATTCACGATGTCGGACTGGTACTGAAAACC
>CAZCAK010000085.1:0-7064 GCA_964496605.1 uncultured Acidiferrobacteraceae bacterium
CGCCGCCGCATTCGCCGCCGAGACGGTACCGCGACTGGTACCGATCAACCACACGGGTACCGCGGCCTGTTGTCGCATAAACATCATCACCGCCTTCAGATCCGCAGCGTGATCTTTACCGGTGCGATCGCCGAGACCCGCGGGCCCTTTGGCGTCGGAGCTCGCGTCGAGCACGGCGACGTTCAGCCCTTGTTGCGCGTACTGATCGCGTGTACGCACGAGGAAATTACCTTTCTTTTTGGGTCCGTCCGCGCCAAGCTCGATGTCGCCGTTACCACCAGGCAATAAGACGACGCTGGCCCAGGGCTTTTCCGCTTTAATCAACCACAGCGCCTGGGTCACGCCCGGCCGGGTTTCGAGCGTCACCAGAGTTCCTGCAGGTTTCTCAGCCAACGCCGCGGTGCTCAACACACCGAGTAATACGACGAGTAACGACCTACGCGCGACCATGATTCCTCCACCAAAAGAAAAGGGGACTGGCGTCCCCTTTTATCTTTACGTTGTTGCCGAATCTTACGCTTGTGGTTCCAATGCCTTCATCGATAAACGAATCCGTCCCTGCTTATCGACCTCCAGCACCTTCACGCGCACATTATCGCCCTCGCGCAATTTGTCGCTGACATTTTCGACGCGCTCGTTGGAAATTTGCGAGATGTGCACCAAGCCATCTTTGCCCGGCAGAATCGTGACGAAGGCTCCGAAGTCCATGAGCTTCGCGACCTTGCCTTCGTACACCATACCGACTTGAACGTCGGCGGTGATTTGCTCGATGCGACGACGTGCCTCTTGGCCCGCGGCATTATCGACCGAGGCAACTTTCACCGTACCATCGTCTTCGATGTCGATGGTGGCGCCGGTTTCTTCCGATAGCGCACGGATGGTGGCGCCGCCCTTGCCGATGACATCGCGAATCTTTTCCGGATTGATCTTGAAGGTAATGATGCGGGGCGCGAAATCGGACATTTCCGACCGCGGTGCCGGCATCGCCTCATTCATGATCTTGAGGATGTGCAGCCGCCCTTCCTTCGCCTGACGTAGGGCGACTTCCATAATCTCGCGGTTGATACCTTCGATCTTAATATCCATTTGCAGCGCGGTAACGCCGTCGGCGGTGCCGGCAACCTTGAAATCCATATCGCCGAGATGGTCTTCATCGCCGAGAATATCGGTCAATACCGCGAAGCGGTTCTCGTCTTTAATGAGACCCATGGCAATACCCGCAACCGGTGCCTTGGTTTTTACGCCGGCATCCATGAGCGACAAACTGGTACCGCACACTGTGGCCATTGAGCTCGAGCCGTTCGACTCCGTGATTTCCGACACGACGCGCAGCACATACGGAAAATCGGTCATGTCCGGCAGCACCGCTTGAATGCCGCGCTTGGCAAGACGACCGTGACCGATTTCGCGGCGCTTGGGACTGCCGACGCGGCCGACTTCACCGACCGAGAATGGTGGGAAGTTGTAATGCAGCATAAACGGTTCCTTGCGCTCGCCCTCGAGCGCATCGATAACCTGCGCGTCACGACCGGTGCCGAGCGTGGTCACGACCAAGGCCTGCGTCTCGCCGCGAGTAAATAAGGCTGAACCGTGGGTACGCGGCAATACGCCGGTGCGAACCGTAATCGGGCGCACGGTGCGCGTATCGCGTCCGTCGATGCGCGGTTTGCCGGCAAGGATCTGTCCGCGTACGACTTTCTTTTCCAGGCTGGTAAATAAATTTTCGATCGCGATGATTTGGTCTGGTGTGGCATCGGCCGGTGCGACCTTGCTCATTACCTCTTTGCGAATCTCGCCGATGCGGGTGTAACGCGCCTGCTTTTCGCGAATGGCATACGCCTTCGCCAATTCAGCGTCGGCAATCGCAGCGATCTTATCGAGCAACGCCGTGTCTTTTTGCGGCGCCTTCCACTCCCAAGGCTGGACATTCGCCTGCTTGCATAAATCGCGAATCGCGTCGATCACGGTACGCATTTGTTCGTGGCCGAACATCACCGCGCCGAGCATCACGTCTTCCGGCAACATATGCGCCTCGGATTCGACCATGAGCACTGCTTTTTCGGTACCGGCGACGACGAGATCGAGCTCTGAGTCTTGCAGCTCTGTATTCGTCGGATTGAGTAAATATTTTCCGTCTTTGTAACCGACACGCGCTGCACCCAGGGGGCCGTTAAACGGCATGCCGGACAACATGACCGCGGCGGAAGCGCCAATCATGGAAACGATATCCGGATCGATCTCGGGATCGAGCGACATGACGGTCGCAATGACTTGCACTTCGTTGGTAAAGCCTTTGGGAAACAGCGGACGGATCGGTCGATCAATGAGGCGGGAGGTCAGGATTTCTTTTTCCGAGGGCCGGCCTTCGCGCTTGAAGAAACCGCCCGGGATACGGCCGGCGGCGTAGGTTCGCTCTTGATAATCGACCGTGAGCGGAAAGAAGTCTTGCCCCGGTGTCGCGTCTTTCATGCCGACGACGGTGACATGAACTACGGTGTCACCCATGCTGGCCATCACCGAGCCGCTAGCCTGACGGCCGATTTCGCCGGTCTCGAGTTTGACGGTTGCGGCCCCGTATTGAAACGACTTCGTAATTTTATTGAACACTATGCTTGTTCTCGTATGTGATCTAAACCGTTATGGCGAGCCATAGACGCACTCGGTATACCGTCGGCGCGATTGCGCCGAGGATGGATTACTTGCGAAGACCTAAGCGCTCGACCAGAGTCCGATAACGCGTGCCGTCGGTGTTCTTGAGATAATCGAGCAGCTTGCGGCGCTTGCTCACCATGCGCAGCAGACCCTGGCGGGAATGATGGTCGTGGTGATGCGTTTGAAAATGCTGCGACAGATCCTCAATGCGGGCCGAGATCAGCGCGACTTGTACTTCCGGCGAGCCCGTATCGCCCTTGGCGGTCTGGTATTCTTTAATGATATTGGCCTTTTGATCAGCGTTCAGCGACATTACGAAATCCTCATACACCCGTTTTTAGATGCCTCAAGGGCGCGTATTCTACCCGCGGCGTTCCTCAGCCTCAACCGATTTAACCGCGCGCAGGCGCCGCGCGTGCAGGATCCCGGCGACGACCTCGCCGAGGCCTAGAAAGGACCGATCCGGTCCGTAAATCCGCACCCGCTTGATATCGTCGGTGCTGCCGAGTTGGACCGTCTGGCCCTGATGCAAGCGCTCCGCCTCCGTCTGGGCCAGTGCCAGCGCCGGGATGTGGTGCAGCGCGACATCCAGCGGAATTAGCGCCGCCTGCGGTTGGGTCAAGTTTTGCGCCTCCGCCAGACTCAGGGCCTGCTCAAGCAAAAACGGCCCGGTTTGCAGTCGCCGCAGCGCGGTTAAGTGGGCGCCGCAACCCAGTTGCTCGCCAAGATCGTGCACCAGGCTGCGGATATAAGTGCCTTTGCTGCAATGGACTTCCAGCTCGGCCTCAGTACCGGCGAAGCGCAACAGCTCCAATGTGTGAATATGTACCCAGCGCGGGGCGCGCTCCACGGTTTGACCGGCACGCGCACGCTTGTACAAGGGCTGACCACCGAGCTTAATCGCAGAATACATCGGCGGTATTTGCGCGATCGTACCCAAAAATTGCCCCAGGACTGCTCGCAGCTGAGCCTCTGCGAACCCTACCGGCCGCTCGCTAACAACATCGCCCTCGCTATCGTAGGTCGTGGTGCTGACACCGAAGCGCAAGGTCGCGCGATAGCGCTTATCGGCGTCGAGTAAAAATTGACTGATCTTAGTCCCTTCGCCGAAGCACAAGGGCAATAGGCCGGTGGCAAGGGGATCGAGACTGCCGGTGTGACCGGCCTTGCAAGCGCCCCAGGCATGCTTCACTGCCTGCAGGGCGCGATTCGAGGTCATGCCCGCGGGTTTGTCGAGCAGCAGAATACCATCCAAGGGGCGGCACTCGCGCATCACTTATCTTCGTCGCGATCATGGGCGCGAGCGCGATCGATCAATTGCGAGATCGCCATGCCGCGTTCGATCGACTCGTCGTAATAAAACCGTAATTGGGGAACCGTGCGCAAATCGACGCGCCGACTGAGCTCGTGTCGCAAGAATCCGGCGCTCTTATTCAAGTAGGCTAGAAGCTCGGGTGCCAAGGCGACGCCCGACAGATGCGTCACGAATACCTTTGCATGCGATAGATCCGGCGCGACATCAATACCGGTCAGGGTGACACGGCTCGCGCGCGGATCTTCCAGGGAACGCTGAACCAGCCCGGCTAATTCCTTCATCAGCACCGCGCCGACGCGGCGTGTACGGCTGGTTTCGCGCCGCGGCATCACATCAGCCGTGCGATTTCGACTCGCTCGTAAACTTCGACCTGGTCGCCGGCACGAATATCGTTGTAGTTCTTGATCACCATGCCGCACTCAAGACCGGCCTTCACTTCGCTGGCGTCGTCTTTGAAGCGCCGCAGCGATTCGATTTCGCTGTCGAAAATCACCACATTCTCGCGCAACACCCGCGCCGGTTTGGCGCGCTTGGCGACACCCTCGACAACATAACAGCCGGCCACTGCGCCGAGCTTCGGAGTCTTAAAGACTTCGCGTACCTCGACCAGACCGATCACTTGCTCCTTGATTTGCGGCTTGAGCATGCCCGACATCGCCGCCTTCACTTCGTTGACCGCGTCGTAGATGACATTGTAATAATGCACATCGACACCTTCGCTTTCGATCAATCGTCGCGCACCACCGTCGGCGCGCACGTTGAAGCCGAGGATGATCGCCTGCGATGCCACGGCCAGATTCACATCCGACTCGTTGATGCCGCCGACCATGCCATGCACCACCGAGACACGCACTTCGGCATTGGATAATTTTTCCAGCGACTCGGTTAAGGCCTCGACCGAACCCTGTACATCGGCCTTGATAATGAGATTGAGCGTCTTGGTCTCGCCTTCCTGCATTTGCTGAAACATATTCGACAACTTCGAGGCCTGTTGTCGCGCCAGCTTCACGTCTTTGTACTTACCTTGGCGGAACAGCGCGATCTCGCGCGCCTTACGTTCGCTCTCGACCACAATGACTTCTTCGCCGGCGCTCGGCACTCCGGACAAACCTTGCACCTCGACCGGAATCGAAGGGCCGGCTTCTTTTATCGGACGGCCATTTTCATTCGCCATCGCGCGCACACGACCGCTTTCGCGGCCCGCGAGAATAATATCGCCCTTACGTAAGGTGCCGCGCTGAACCAAAATGGTCGCCACGGGGCCACGGCCCTTGTCGAGCCGCGCCTCAACTACCATACCGCTGGCCGGGCCGTCTTTGATCGCCTTTAATTCCAACACCTCGGCTTGCAGCAAAATCGCATCGAGTAGTTGGTCGATACCTTGTCCGGTCTTGGCCGAGACGTGCACGAACATTTCGGTACCGCCCCACTCTTCGGGATTCACTTGTTGGGCCGAGAGTTCTTGTTTGACGCGTTCCGGTTCGGCTTCCGGTTTATCGATCTTATTGACCGCAACCACCAATGGCACCTTCGCGGTACGCGCGTGATGAATCGCTTCGATCGTTTGCGGCATCACGCCGTCGTCCGCCGCCACCACCAGCACCACGATATCCGTGGCCTTGGCACCGCGCGCGCGCATGGCGGTAAATGCCTCGTGACCCGGCGTATCGAGGAAGGTAATAACACCCTTTTCGGTCTCGACGTGATAAGCACCGATGTGCTGGGTGATGCCGCCGGCCTCGCCGCTCGCGACCTTGGTTTTACGAATGTAATCGAGTAATGAAGTCTTACCGTGATCGACGTGGCCCATAACGGTGACCACCGGCGGACGCGGTTCCGCATCACCGACCGGCGTTGCGGAAGTGGTGAGCATTGCCTCCGGATCGGACGGTTGTGCCTCGCGTGCGACGTGGCCCATTTCTTCAACCACAATCGTCGCCGTGTCGCGATCGAGCACTTGATTGATGGTCGCCATGGTGCCGAGCTTCATTAAGGCTTTAATGACTTCAGCCGCCTTCACCGACATTTGTTGCGCCAATTCCGCGACACTAATGGCTTCGGGAATCACGACTTCGCGCACCACCGGCTCGGTCGGCATTTCGAACGCATGCTGGCCGGTCATGCTGGTGGTGATCGCCTTCTTGCCGCCGCCAGAACGCATCGGTTTGGCGCGTTTAGCCTTACGATCGTCTAAGCGCAATTCGGCGCGACCGCCGCGCTCACGCTCGGGCTTTTTGCCTTTGTCGGCGGTTTTATCCGCCGGCTTCTCGACCGCCTTGGCTTCCGGACGCGTCTCCGGTTTGCGTTCCGGTTCTGCGATCGGTGCCGTCTTTTCGGTTTGTGCCTCTGCTGCCGGCACCGTAGTCGGCTTCGCTTCGGACGGCGTTTCAACGTTCTCGGCAACAACTGCCGGTTCTGGGGCAGCCGCCGCTTCCGCTTCTGCCGCGGCTTCGGCTTCGGCGTGTTGGCGCGCCTGCTCGTCTTCGATATCGCTGCGTTTAACGAAGGTGCGCTTCTTACGTACCTCGACTTGCACTGTGCGGCTTTGTCCGAAGCGCGAGTTCTGCGTAATTTGCGTCGTCGATTTTTGCTTGAGGGTAATCTTTTTTGCAGTACGATCGCCGTGATTATTGCGCAAGAAACTGAGCAGGGTCATTTTCTCTTCGTCACTCAGGACGTCGGCACTGCCCTTGCCTTGAATTCCGGCCGCGACCAATTGCTGCAGTAATTTATCCTGCGGGATGCCGATTTGCTCGGCGAAATTTTTAATGGTCGTCTGCGCCATGTGTCGGTTTTAACCCTCTTTGGCAAACCACGGTGCGCGCGCGGTCATAATCAGTTGTTTCGCGCGGTCTTCGTCGATGCCTTCAATCTCAGTCAGCTCGTCCACCGATTGTTCCGCGAGATCGTCCATGGTCTTAACACCATTGCTCGCCAGCAGGCGCGCGGTGTGTTCGTCCATGCCATCCATTTTAAGCAAGTCTTCCGCCGGTTCGGCCATGTCAATTTTTTCTTCCATCGCAATCGCCTTGGTCAGCAACACATCGCGCGCGCGATTGCGCAGTTCGTCGATCAATTCCTCGTCGAACTCCTCGAT
>CAZCAK010000086.1:0-7059 GCA_964496605.1 uncultured Acidiferrobacteraceae bacterium
TCGATGGTATTGCTCGAATTGAAACGTACGTTCGCGGCGACGGCGGTAAAGCTGATCGAACTACCGCGTACCACACCGACGAGGCCATCGGTGTTCGTTGCGACCGGCGTGACATCCCATTGCGCGGTAAAGCTGCCGCTGGAATTCGAGAACGCGGTACTGAACCATTGTGTCTGTGCCGGCGATGCCGTGCGACACGTATTGGTGCTACGCACCGTGCGGCCGGATGATGTGGTGTTGTTTCCTGCGGCGTCGTACGCGCGCGCCGTGAAGGTGTGCGAGCCGTCGGCGATATACGTCGTATCAAAGTCGATGGTGTACGGCGGCGTGGTCAACGCCGGCCCTAGATTGCGCCCATCGAGCAAGAATTGGACGTAAGACACGCCGGTATCGTCGCTGGCGTCAGCTAGCAAAGTAATAGAATTACTGACCGAGGCATTATTCGCCGGCAAGACAATGTCGACGCGCGGTCGTGTGGTGTCCGCAGTATTCGTCACCGGCGGTGGTGGTGGCGGTTGCGGCGCCGCCGTGGTCGTACCGGTACTGGTGTTGGTATTGGGATTGGTGCTGCTGGAACTCGATGAAGGATTTTCCGGAAAATTATTACCGCCGCCACCGCAGGCATTCATGACGAGCGCGAACGCCGCCGCCATGAGGCGCAGTTTCGCTCCTTGAATCATATGGCTCTCCTTGACCCGAAAATTTTATTGACCCTATTGTGACGGTCGCGTCCGGCGGAGAACCATCGGACGTTGGCCTTAGCGTTCGCGCCGCACCCACACGCCATTGGTTTGTTGCCAGGCCAACGCCGCCTTATCGGCGTACATCGCGATGCGCGGTGCACCGGCAGTGACCGCTTGTGCCTCTGCAGTTTGTGGGGCCAACCAACCGCTGCCGTTGCTGCGCGTGTACCAAATGCTCTGCGCACCATTGTCCAGTTGTTCCCAGGCGATCACGGCCTGCCCACTCCCACTCATGGCGATCACGGGCGCGACGGCATCCGCCTCTGAGTTCTCGAGTACAGTCGGCGTGGTCCACGCGCCGGTACGAAATTGCGTCGCGTAAATATTGTTGCGTACGCCATCGTTCTGGCGCCACACCACGGCCGCGTTACCGCTCGCGTCCATGGCAATCGATGCATCGCTACTCGATTGCGTATCGTTGAGCTCGATGCGCAGGGGTTCGCTCCAGCCGTTGGCCGGTACATAACGACTCGCAAATAGATCGGTGTTCACGCGCGCCACATCTGGCGCCTGCGTCCATACAGCGAGCGCACTGCCGTCGGGCGAAATCGCGACCGATGGATGTTGTGCCGATACCGACGCCATGTGTAAATGGGCGATGGCTTGCCAACCGCTGCCTTGCGTGTAATAGCGCGCGTGCATATCGGCATCGCTTACACCTTCGTTCAACCATGCCACCGCCGCATTACCGCGACCGTCCATGGCGACATCGGGGTTACTGCCCCAAGGGCCGCCGACGAACACCGGTGTTTGCCAACCGCCGCCGGTTTCGTAACGACTGGCATACACATTGGGCGGACTGCCGGCATAAGGTCCTTGTAGCCAAACCGCCATCGCCGCGCCGGACGCGTCGATCGCGACTTTGATGTTGTTGACATCGCCCGGATCGGTCCGTGCAAAGGTTGAGATGTAACGCGAGGCCTGCCACGCACCGCTGACGAATAAACGCACGGTTGCACGTTGCGACTGCCCATCGCTTTGGACCCAACCCAATATCGCATCGCCGTTCGCTGCCATCGACAAACTAAACGCGCGCAAGTCCTGCGTGCTGTCGTCGATGATCTGCGTCGCCTGCCAACCGCTGCCGACGATATAGCGCCGACCGTAGATGCGATGCGCGGCGCCATCGCTGGCGAGCCACGCGACTAATAAATTGCCGGCTTGATCGCTGACCGCGCGCACCTGCTCACCACTGGTCGCAAGCTGTTGCGCGGCGTCGGTATCGCTTGGCTGCGTCGCGGCATCGTTCGTCGTCGTGTTGGTGTCGGTAGGACTGGTAGTACCGGAACCGCTCGGCACCAGTACCCCATCGAAGGCGTTGCTGCTCGGTGGTGGATTCGATGCCGGGCTGTTGCTGGTCGTGACCTCAGTGGTCGTCGGTGGCGTCGTGCTGGTCGTTGCCATCGCGGCGCTCGGTACCGGGGCACTGCTGCTATCGCCGCCACCTCCACCGCCGCCACAAGCAGCTAACCACAACATCGACACAATTGTGCATACTCGTTTCATGCTAACTCCGCTACGGTGTAATGGCGTGTGCGCCCTGCCAACCCACGCCTGGGAGATAAAGGTTCTCCCAGGTACGCGGATACAACACGCTATCGGTTTGTTGCCAGCTTGCGCGTGCGATGCCGTTCGCATCGAAGCTGAGTTGGGGATTCGTGGCGACGACGCCCGGTGTTTGTCCGGCAGCGGCGCGTAAACTGATCACCGTCGCCGGCTCCCAGGCATACTGCAGCGTGTAATGCGCCGCCCAGATTAATTGCTCGGTACCGACACCCTGTTCCCATACCGCTATCGCGTTGCCGTTGGTGTCGGTGCCGAGCGTGACGGCGCCGACCGCGCCGTCTTGGTTTTCGAGTAGACGCGCCTTCTGCCAGACACCGCCGACACGTTCATTCGCCCATAGGCTATTGCTCACACCGTCGAAGGCGCGCCATACCGCGATCGCGTTGCCTTGTGCGGTTTCGACCGTGAGCGCATCGCTCGGTGTCGGCTGTGCAACTGTGAGCAATGAACGGTCATGACCATGATTGCCGGTATTCGTCGGTGTGGGTGTGGGAGTCGGCGTTGGTGTAGGCGTCGGCCGCGGTGTGGTGGTCGGTCGTGGTGTCGGCGTAGGTGTCGATGACGGTGCGGGTGTCGGTGTCGGACTCGGTGTCGTTGACGCGGTCGTGGTGTTGGTTGCCGACGAAGTGCCCGCCGGTGGCGACTCCGGAAAATTATTTCCGCCGCCGCTACACGCGCTGACCAGTACCCATACCAACACACCCGACCGTCTTACCTGACTCATTTAATCGCTCGTCCGAATTCAGCCGTATTGTCGCTGCTCAGACACCCCCAAAGATCGGACGTATGCCCGAGCGACTCTCAGCAATAAAGCGTTAATCGGAGTGAGCCGTAGAATCGATGCCCTTTCGTTCTTGTGTTATGCAGTACTTTCAGTTCACGCGATAACAATATGAGGGGGCACGGCTTGTCTATTTTTTGGTCAAATTCGTCCTCTTGGAGAGGAATTTATGGGCGCATTATCCGACTTTGGTCGGATCGCGGCGTGCTTTGGAACAAAAATGGCGAATTTATGCGGTTTGAGCGAACTCGGCGAGTCACCAAAACACAACATATAGGGTTGACCCTTCCAACTGCACCCAATATATTGGGTTCGTGTTCGCGTTAGCGCGCAAACACCACAAAAAGAACCCGCTGCCACCTACATATATATAGGTATCGTCATTGGTACCGTATCAGTAGGGGCAGCCGAGAACGATCCAGTACCCAGCTTTAGGAGCCCGAATGGAGAACATGCAAGCTACCACCGAGGCGCGCCCCACCACGACGCCCGGCAATGTCCCCATGACCACAACCACCCCGAGCAACGAACCGAGATTCAACGTCATTCGCCGTAACGGCAAGGCGACCACTTTCGACGCGAGCAAGATTCAAATCGCCATCACCAAGGCGTTCTTGGCGGTCGAAGGCGGCACCGGCGCGGCCAGTGCGCGCGTACGCACCATCTGCGCCGACTTAACCCAACAAGTAGTACAGGCCCTGAGCCGTCGCCTGCCCGGCGGCGGTACGGTGCACATCGAAGACATCCAAGATCAAGTCGAGCTTGCGCTCATGCGCAACGGCCATCACGAGATTGCGCGTTCCTACGTGCTCTATCGCGAGGAACGCGCGCGTGCCCGCGCCGCGGAGCAAGCCGAATCGACGCCGCATCAAACCAAGCTGAATGTGCGCCTGGCTAACGGCAGCACCAAGCCGCTGGATCAAAAGCGTCTGGCGAATGTGATCAAAGAGGCCTGCGGCGATTTAACCGAAGTCGACGCCAAGACCGTACTCGATGCGACCCTTAAGAACTTGTTCGACGGCGTCGCCGAGAGCGACGTTATGCAATCGGCGATTCTCTCGGCGCGCGCCCTGATCGAGACCGAACCGAATTACACCTACGTCACCGCGCGCCTCTTGCTCGATACCCTGCGGCATGAGGTCTTGGGCGAGCAGGCGACGCACGCGCAAATGGTGAAGCTCTATCCGGATTATTTCGCCAAGTTCATCAAGCGCGGCATCAAGGCCGAGCTGCTCGATCCGCGCCTGGGCGAATTCGATCTCAAGGTGCTGGGCGAGGCGCTGAATGCCGACCGCGATATGCAGTTCACCTATCTCGGCCTGCAAACCTTGTTCGATCGTTATTTCCTGCACATCGAAGACCGCCGCATCGAATTGCCGCAGGCGTTCTGGATGCGCGTCGCCATGGGGCTCTCGCTCAACGAGATCGACCGCGAGGCACGCGCGATTGAGTTCTATAATGTGTTGTCGACGTTCGATTTCGTTTCCAGCACGCCGACCTTGTTCAACTCCGGCTCCTTACGCTCGCAATTGTCCTCGTGCTATCTCACGACCGTGCCGGACGATCTCGACGGCATTTACGGCGCGATCAAAGACAACGCCCTGCTATCGAAATACGCCGGTGGCCTCGGCAACGATTGGACGCCGGTGCGCGCCTTAGGCTCGCGCATCAAGGGCACCAACGGTAAATCGCAAGGTGTGGTGCCGTTCTTGAAAGTCGCAAACGACACCGCGGTCGCGGTAAACCAAGGCGGCAAACGCAAAGGCGCGGTATGCGCCTATCTCGAGACCTGGCACTTGGATATCGAAGAGTTCTTGGAGCTACGCAAGAACACCGGCGACGACCGCCGCCGCACGCACGACATGAACACCGCGAACTGGATTCCGGATTTATTCGTGCAGCGCGTACGCGAGAACGGCGAGTGGACCTTGTTCTCGCCGTCCGACGCCGCCGACTTGCACGATCTCTACGGCAAGGCGTTCACCGAACGTTACACGCACTACGAAACCAAAGCCGCGAACGGCGAAATGAAGCTGTTCAAGAAGGTGCGCGCGGTCGATCTGTGGCGCAAGATGCTATCGATGGTGTTCGAGACCGGGCATCCGTGGTTCACCTTCAAGGACCCGTGCAATCTGCGCAGCCCGCAACGCCACAAGGGTGTGGTGCATAGCTCCAATCTCTGCACCGAGATCACGCTCAATACCTCGGTCGATGAAATCGCCGTGTGCAATCTGGGCTCGGTGAATCTCGCGGCCCATATCGACGAAAAGAAAGGGCTCGATTTCAATAAGCTCGGCCGCACCGTGCGCACCGCGATGCGCATGCTGGATAACGTCATCGACATCAATTACTACTCGGTGCCGCAGGCGCGCACCTCGAACTTGCGCCATCGTCCGGTTGGTCTCGGCCTCATGGGCTTCCAAGACGCGCTGTACAAGATGCGCGTGCCCTACACCTCCGACGCCGCGATCGAATTCGCCGACGCATCGATGGAGGCGATCAGCTACCACGCGATTCTGGCCTCGACCGAGCTCGCGAAAGAGCGCGGTGTGTACCCGAGTTATCAAGGCTCGCTGTGGAGCCAAGGCATTCTGCCGATCGACAGCATTGAATTGGTCGCACAGGCGCGTGCCGGCTGGAACGACGCGCACACCATGGACCGCAGCGCGCGCCTGGATTGGGAACCGGTACGCGAGGCGATCCGTCAATACGGTATGCGCAATAGCAACACCATGGCGATCGCGCCGACCGCGACCATTTCCAATATTGCCGGTGTGGCGCAGAGCATCGAGCCGACGTATCAAAACCTGTACGTCAAATCGAATCTCTCGGGCGAGTTCACGGTGTTGAACGAGCACCTGGTGCACGACCTCAAGAAGCGCGGCCTGTGGGACCCGGTGATGGTGAACGATCTTAAATATTTCGACGGCCGCTTGGCGCCGATCGATCGCATCCCGGAAGATCTCAAGGCACTGTATGCGACTGCGTTCGAGATCGAGCCGAGGTGGCTCATCGAATGCGCCGCGCGCCGGCAGAAGTGGATCGACCAGGCGCAGAGCCTGAATCTCTACATGGCGCAACCGTCCGGCAAGAAATTGGCCGAGATGTATATGTTCGCCTGGGAGCGCGGGCTCAAGACGACGTACTACCTGCGCACCCTCGGCGCGACCGCGGCGGAGAAATCCACCATCAACGACGGTAGCCTCAACGCGGTACGCGGCGGCAACGGCAATGGCCACAACGGTCATCACGCACAGCAAGCCGCACCGGCCGCCGCGAATGCCGAGGCGCCGGCGAAGATGTGCCTGATCAACGACCCGACCTGCGAGGCCTGCCAGTAATGAGCATGCTTGCGGAGAATATCGAAGACATCTCGCAGGCGCCGACGCTGGCGTTCGACGAGACGCAACAACAAGTGGTGGCCTTATATCGCGCCTGGCCGAGCCGCAAGGCATTCGACCCGAAGCAAGGCAGCGCGACGGCGTTTTATGGTTGGCTACAAGCGAGCGGCGATCCCGTGTGGTTGCAGGGCAACTACGGCGTCGGCAGCAAATTCCAAGCGATCGCTTCCTGGATCGCCGAATGGGAAGGCGTCGCCGGCGAGATCGAACGCATGCAGGCCAATAAAACCAGCACCACCGCAACGAATTAACGGAGGACCGTAATGTTAACGTTTGAAGACATGATTCCCGCCCCGGCGTCGAAGGCATCCGAGCCGAAACACCGCGCCGCCGCCAGCGCCGTCAACCTGGGCGAGAGCACCGCGCGCGTGCGCGTCGAAGACAAGCGCATCATCAACTGCAAGGCCGACGTAAATCAGCTGGTGCCGTTCAAATACAAATGGGCCTGGGAGAAATATCTCGCCGCCTGCGCGAACCACTGGATGCCGCAAGAGGTCAACATGAACCGCGACAGCGCGCTCTGGAAAGACCCGAAGGGCCTGACCGAAGACAAGCGCCGGATCGTCAA
>CAZCAK010000087.1:0-6945 GCA_964496605.1 uncultured Acidiferrobacteraceae bacterium
ATGTTGTGGCGACGTTATCGACTGTATGGCCTCGTTGCACTGGTTGCGCTTGCTGCTGCAACCGCAATGCTGAGTGTTATCGAGTGGGGCGCGCCGGCCGGTAAACCGCTACGCGCGGCGCTGATTCAAGGCAATATTCCGCTGGCGCAGAAATGGGATGCACAGGCACGCAATGCGACCCTACAACTCTATGCGCAATTGAGTCTGCAGGAACGCGACGCCGACTTAATCGTCTGGCCGGAAACGGCGGCGCCGGCTTATCTCGATCAAATCGACGCCGGCTTCCTCGCGCCCTTGCGGCGCGAGATGCTCACGCGTGGAACGACGGTGGTGCTGGGTGCGATCGAGCGCCAAGCGCGCGGCAAGGAGACTGCCGTTTATAACAGCGTAGCGGTGCTGAGTCCGGAAGGCGCAGTCTATCGCAAGCGCCACCTCGTGCCATTCGGCGAGTTTCTACCTTTGTCCTCGATGCTCGGGTGGTTACTCGATTATTTGCAAATCCCGATGTCGGACTTCGCCGCCTGGGGGCAGCCGCAACCGCCGCCAGCGGCCGCCGGCCAACGCGTCGGCATCTCCATTTGCTATGAGGATGCGTTCGGCGAGGAAGTCATCGCGGCGCTGCCGGCGGCGACCTTGCTGATCAATGTCAGTGAGGATGCGTGGTTCGGCGATTCCGCGGCGCCGCATCAGCATATGCAAATCGCACGCATGCGCGCGCGCGAAACCGCGCGGCCCTTGCTGCGCGCCACCAACACCGGTGTGTCCGCAGTCATCGATGCCTCCGGGCATGTGCTCGCTGCTGCGCCGCAATTCCAGCGCGATGTCGTACGGGCAACGATACAGGCGCGCAGCGGCGCGACACCGTATATCCGCTGGGGTAATTGGCCGATATTGGCCCTGATTCTGCTCGGTAGCATCGCGGCCTGGCGTCGGGCCAAAAGGCGGTGACATCGCGCCGACGATTTTTGTAGTATCGGCCGGATGACTTGCGCCGGTCGTTACGGTCCGAGTCGCGTCAATCACCGTGTATTTTTGGAACGCCGTAGGGATGGAATCGACACCACAGCTTCTTTTAATCGAACCGGAGGCGCAGGACTGTGCGGAATTCACGCGCCTGTTTAACCGTGCCCTGCTCAAGGTCGACATCGTCGCGGTCACCAACGTCGAGGAATGGCAGCAGGCGCTTAAAGCGATTACGCGTTGGGACGCAGTCGTCAGCGAGATGCAGACGCCGTGGGGCGACGGCATTCAATTTATTCGCGCCTTGAAGGCGCGCCGCCCTGAGTTGCCAATCGTGATTTGTACGCGCGTCGCCGGTGTCGATGCAGCGGTGCAGGCAATGAAACTTGGTGCCGGCGACTATCTCAATAAGGACGCCGACGAGTTCGATCGTTTGCCACAGGTGCTGCAGGCTTTATTGGCGCAGTATCGCCGGCGCAATCAAACTGCCTCCGGCGAGACGCGTTACCGCAATCTATTCGAAGGGATGCCGCTCGGCTTTTTTCAAATTGCACCGGACGGGCAGGTGCTCGACGCCAACCCCGCGACGGTGCAATTGGTCGGCTACGATACACGCAATGAATTGATGGGCGCGAGCCTGCTCGATATGTTTGCCGATACGCGCGAACGCGAAGAATGGCTCGCTGCCCTCATACGGGAACCGGTCGTGCCGAGTTATGAGATGAAACTGCGGCGCCGCGACGGTGCAATTATCTGGGTGGAAAACAATGCGCGGGCGGTGCGCGCGCGCGATGGCAGCGTGCAGTACTACGAAGGCAGCTTGGAAAACATCACCGAGCGCCGTTGGACTGAGGAGCGCCTCAATATCTTGGCGCACTACGATACGCTCACCGGTCTACCGAATCGCTTGTTGTTTGCTCAACGTCTGCAGCAGGCGATGAACCAGGCGAACACCGAGGACACCTTGGTGGGTGTTGTCTTCATCGATCTCGATCGTTTTAAGTACATCAACGATACCTTGGGCCACGATGCCGGCGATGTGGTGTTGAAGGCAGTGGCGGCACGACTCACCGCCTGCGTGCAGCAGGACAACATCTTGGCGCGCCTATCCGGCGATGAGTTCGGCATCGTGCTCAAGGGTGTGATCAATGTCGAAGACGTGAGCAAGACTGCGGAGAACGTGGTAGAGATATTTTCCCAACCGTTCTACGTCGCGCAACGCGAGCTGTTCATCACGCCCAGCATCGGGCTTACCGTGTATCCGTTCGACGAAGAGCAGCAAGCGGAAGGTTTGCTGAAAAACGCCGAGATCGCCATGTATGGTGCGAAGGAGCGCGGTCGCAATAATTATCAATATTACTCGGTGGAGATGACCGCCCTGGTCAGTCGCCACTTGGCAATGGAGCACGCCTTGCGGCGCGGCATCGACCGCGGCGAATTTCTCCTGCACTACCAGCCGCAAATCGATGCGAACAGCGGCGCCACCGTCGGTATGGAGGCGTTGGTACGTTGGGACCATCCGAAATTTCATCTCATGTCGCCGGCGGAATTCATTCCGCTCGCGGAGGAAACCGGATTGATCTTGCCCATGGGCGAGTGGGCTCTGCGCACCGCCTGCGCGCAAAGCCGCGCCTGGCAAATGCAGGGACAAAAGCCGATCCGCGTCGCGGTCAATTTATCCGCGCGCCAATTCCAACAACCGGGTCTGCTGGACATGGTGCGCCGCGTATTGGAAGAGACGCGACTCGATCCGAGCGGCTTGGAATTGGAAATCACTGAAAGCGTCTTGATGCAAAACACCGAAAGCACCATGGTCACTTTGCGCGAGCTCAGCGCCATGGGCGTGCATTTGTCGATCGACGACTTTGGCACCGGCTATTCCAGCTTAAGCTATCTCAAGCGCTTTCCGATCGACGCGCTCAAGATCGATCAATCGTTCGTGCGTGATATTCCGACCGATCCGGACGATACCGCCATCGCCGCCGCGATCATCGCCATGGCGCACAGCCTCGGCGTCAAGGTGATTGCCGAAGGCGTCGAGAACGAGGCGCAATTGCGGTTCCTGCGCGCGCAGCATTGCGACGCGATGCAAGGCTTCTATTTCAGCAAGCCGCTGCCGGCGGAGGCGGTGCACGAACGCCGCTATGCGTGAGGCGCCGTTTATTTTTCGGCAACTGTTCGAACCGCTGTCCAGCACCTACACCTATATTCTCGGCTGCCCGGAGACGCGCGCCGCGGTCCTGATCGATCCGGTATTGCCGGCGTGGCAACGCGACCTTGAAGCCGTGCACGAACTCGGGCTACGGCTGGAGTACACCTTGGATACGCACGTGCACGCGGATCACATCACCGCGGCGCATCGCCTCAAGCGCGAGGCCGGCAGCAAAATCGCCAACGCCGCGCGCGAGGGTCTACCGTGTACCGACATCGGCATCGAAGAGGGGCGACCGTTCGAGTTCGGCAGTATTTGTCTGCGACCGTTATATACGCCCGGGCATACCGATAACCATTTCGCGTTTTACGCCAACGACCGCGTATTTACCGGCGATGCCTTACTGATCGACGGCTGCGGTCGCACTGATTTCCAAAACGGCGATGCGCGCGCCTTATACCGCAGCGTGCACGAGAAGCTGTTTACGCTACCGGAAGAAACGCTGGTATATCCGGCGCATGACTATCATCAACGGCGCGTGTCGAGCGTGGCGCAGGAGAAAACCGCCAATGCGCGTCTCGGCAACGGCCGCGATATCGATGCCTTCGTGGCGCTTATGCGCGACTTGAAGCTGCCCTACCCAAAATTCATCGACCACGCCGTACCCGGGAACCGCGCCTGCGGCGTGTGCCCGTTCGATGTTCCCACCGATCTACAGGACTATTGCGAGCGCGAAGAGGTACGCGAAATGCGTACCAGCATCCAAGGCTAGGCTGCGGTATGTGACGACGGATGCCGCATTCCTGGACACTCGTAAATACCACCATTACAGTTAATAAATGCTAGCCCGCCACCACGGGACGGTCAGGGCGACGAGGTGCGTTTGAAGCGGCTGTCGCTACTCAACTGGCTTGGACTCATTACCGTCGTCTTTGCGTTAATCGTCCTCACCGGCAATAACGCCGGCGCCCCCACGCATGGCCTTCCGAGTTTGCTCGACGCGCTCGGCTTCTTGTTAACCGGCGTCGCGCTGGTCATGCCGACCTCGCTGGGGCGCGTCTATCGCGTGATGCACGTCGTCGCCGGCGGTGCGCTCGCCTTATTCGGCGGCACCGAGTTATTAGCCATCCTGTTTAACTTACCGCACGTATTTGCCAACGGGCATAGCCTCTCGCCCAATGCCGCTACCGCATTTTTTCTCATTGGTGTGGTGATTTTTCTGCTGGATCGGATTTATCGCCAATGGCAATTGGCGCTCTTGCAGTTCGCCTGCGTTGGTTTATTGGCGCTTGGTGTGTTCGATACCGCCGGCGCCTTCGCCAATCTGACGATTTTTTATAGTTGGTATCAGCAGACGCGCATGCCGGCGCTGACCGCTGGCGGCGTTATCGTGTTGGCGCTCGGCTTCCTGTCGTTTTCCTATCAAACCGACTGGTATCAACGTTTCGCCGTGGGTAAAGAAGACACGCGCATTACCCTGATCGGCGCGGTGTTATTGCTATTGGTCGCCTTGACCGCCGGCCTATTCGGCTTCGGTATCTTGGCGCAGCAGGCGGAGCGCACCATTAAAAACTCCTTGGCGCTGTCGCTCGAGAGTCGCTTGCGGCTATTCGAGATCGGGGTCGAGCGGGCGCTCAATAGTGTGGTCATGATCGCGGCGCGGCCGCGCTTAAATTATGTGTTGGGGCGCAGCCACAGCGGCGATATGGACGCTACCGCGCAGCACGAGCTGGCCACGATCGTGGACAATATTATGGCGACCACGCCGGTGCGCGCCCTGGTGGTGTTCGATGCCGCGGGCAAGCCGCTGGCGCAGCGTGGCGAGCTAGTGACCAAGCCGAAAATGGCCGCGCCGCTAAAAACGCAACCGCCGGCGCGGCTGATTTGGTCCCATGAATTATTTATTCAGGTCGATGCCGAGTTTCGCGCCGAGGGTGTACGCGTCGGGCGCGTCCGCGCCGACGTGGCGGTGCCAACCATTAGCGACTTATTCGGCGAGGTGGCGGGCCTCGGCCATAGCGGCACCATGGCGATTTGTTTCACCGCTGAAGCGAACAAGATGCAATGCTTTCCGACGCGGCTCGAACCGCAGGGCATTACTGCGGAGCGGGTGCAGCGCGGGCAGTCGCGGCCCATGGATTACGCCTTGTCCGGGCGGCGCGGTGTTATGAGCGCGCTCGATGTCCATGGCGAAAATGTCATTGCCGCGTACGCACCGATCGGCGACACCGGCTTAGGGATGGTGATTAAGGTCGACACCGGCGAAATGTTTGCGCCGATTCGCACGCAGTTTCAACGCGTGCTCGTAATGCTGCTCGGACTGGTATTCGTCGGCATCTTGTTATTGCGCTGGCAGATCGGCCCCTTGGTGCGCAAGCTGATGCACGAGATCCAGGAGCGCAAATTGGCCGAGGCGCGCCTGAGCTATCTCGCGAATCACGATAGCCTTACCGGTTTGCCAAACCGAACGCTGTTGTACGAGCGCTTGCAACAGGCAATGGCCGAGGCGCGTCGGCGCGGCCACAAGGTCGCGGCCATGTTCCTCGATCTCGATCGTTTCAAGATCATCAACGACACCTTGGGCCATTCGGTCGGCGATGCCTTGCTGCGCGAGGTTGCAGCGCTGTTGCAGTTATCGGCTCGCGGCAGCGATACCGTGGCGCGGCTCGGTGGCGACGAGTTCATGCTGATACTGAACGACATCAAAGGTGAGGACGATGCGGCACGGGTCGCGAGCAAATTGCGCGAGGCGCTCAATAAGCCCTTGCCGATTCAGGGTCGCGATTTGTATGTCACCGGCAGCATCGGCATCACCTTATTTCCCGACGACGCCGATAATATCGATGCCTTATTAAAGAATGCCGATGTCGCGATGTATCGCGCCAAGGAGCAAGGGCGCAACAATTATCGCTTCTACACCTCGGAAATGAATGCGCGCGCCGCCGAGCGCTTGTCCTTGGAGAACGGTCTGCGAAAGGCGCTCGCACGCGACGAATTCATCGTTTACTACCAACCGCAGATCGATGTGCGCAACGGCACTATTATCGGTGTCGAGGCGCTGCTGCGTTGGCAACATCCCGAGCTTGGATTCATCACGCCACGCCAGTTCATCAGTCTGGCGGAAGAAACTGGCTTGATCGTGCCGATCGGTGAGTGGGTGTTGCATAGGGCCTGTGCTGACGCCAAGGCGTGGCAGGACGCGGCCCTACGTCCGGTACGGCTGGCGGTGAACTTCTCGTCGCAACAATTCCGCCAATCCGATATCGCCGACACCTTGCTGCGGACCCTGAATGTCACCGGTTTGCATCCGCGCTATTTGGCGCTGGAGTTGACCGAAAGTATTTTTATGCAGAACACCGGCCGCGTGATCGCAATGCTGCGTTCGCTGCATGCGCAGGGGGTCCAAATTGCGCTCGATGACTTTGGGACCGGCTATTCCAGTTTGAGTTATCTCAAACGTTTCCCCTTAGACACCTTGAAGATCGACCGCTCGTTTTTGCGCCATGTCACCAGCAGTACCAGCGATGCGGCGTTATGCACCGCGGTGATCGCCATGGCGCATAGCCTCGGCCTGCAGGTCATCGCCGAGGGTGTGGAGGCGGCGGAGCAGCTCGCGTGGTTGCGCGATGCCGGTTGCGACGCCGCCCAAGGCTATTACATCCATGTACCGGTCGATGAACCGACCATGCGCGGCATTTTGCGCGACGGGCTCAGCACGATCCTCGCGATGCAAACCGACCTCAACCTCAGCATCGATTAAATCTCTAATTCTTTTGGCATAACAATTGCTCCATATCGCCTAGGCGGCAGTGGCCGCAGGGGGGATCGGTGGG